>JALYNE010000010.1 GCA_030773375.1 Pseudomonadota bacterium | reverse complement strand
ATGCGATCACTCGTATGACCAGTCACAAGCTCAACGACATCATCCACTGCACGCCCCGCCCAAAAGGACAAGCATCGCGGGATCGCCGCTCAAAACAAGGCGGTTCTCAGACCACGCTTACATATCTCACGCATCTGCACAGTCGCTGCCTCCGCTTGCCTTTACCTTCGCCTCCGGAACATCGGCGCCGAAGTGTTCGGGATGGCGGAGAGTCACCCCCTCAAATGTGAGGCCCTCTATCTTCCGCTTCATCAACCGCGCCCTGCCCTCGTCGGAGGCTTGCACCGCACGAAGATGCGCGCCTCGGCTCGCACCTCGTGGGTGCTGGAATTGGTTAAACTGAAACGAAGACGTGTATCGACGTCTGGGAAGAAGTGCTCGGAGAATGTCACCCAGCGGCCCTGCGAGCCACTATACCAATCCCAAATCTCCGCAGATTCATATCGAGCCCTCACAAGCGACAGCGTCGCACGAGTGCCATAGTTGCCGAGCCGAACGCTTCCGAAAGCGAGGCAGTGGTGTCCTGCCCTATATTGTGTCTGCCCCTCCATGGCGTGATACCCGTCCCGAGAGAAGACGCTGGGGTAACGGACTATCTGACCGGGCACCGAAACGTTGAGAGCAATCCCGGGCTTTTCTCCCGCTCTAGGTTCGAGCGCAGCGGCGGAGGCAGGGACGAAGACATGTTCACTTAGCCTTTGCGTCTCGACGTAAGTGCCCATGGCGTATGCGATCGGTACCACCGCAGCGAGGCCGAAACTCAGGCGGTGTGATCGACGCTCGGAGCGGCTTGGCTGCGGGTGGACGGGCGACGTGCTGATTGTCGAAGATCTCGCGTGCTCCTGCGCTTGTGCCATCCACTTTACAGCTTCATTCACCAACGCTGGATCGGCGTAGAAGAAGGAATGTCGCCAGACGAACGGGTAGAACCAGTACCGCCGCCGGACTGCGATGGCCGGATCAAAAAACCTCCGCACGCTTCCCGCTTGCGGTTCCCAATGAGGCATCGGAGTCGCGCGTATGCGGAGACCGGCAACCGACGATGTGTCTTCGCCGCCAAACGCGAACCAGCCGCCCCGCAACTTACTACCAACCAAGAGACCGGCAACGGGGCTGTCACGAGGATAAAGAAGAGCGCGAGTAGCCCGAGCGTGATGTACCAGCCGATTTGCAACTCGTTGAGAGTGTCGTCGACCAAGATAGACACAAAGACACACGCGATCAGAGTGGTGACGGCCGGCCAAAACGAGCGGGCGATCTTCGCAATCAGGCCCCATCCCGGAGCCGTCAAGGCATCGACGAAGGAAAGGACAAAGCCAGCTTCATCGCCGCGTACCGCCGCGATGAAGGTGCGGCAGCGCGGCACCGGCGTCGACACGAGTTGAAGAAATTGCCGCTGCTTCTTGTAGAGTGCCCGCGCCACGCGGCGCTCCACCCCCTGGCTAACTCGGGGGCGCAGAAACCAAGTATAGAGAGCGAGCGCGGGTAACGTAATCAAGAACGCCAAGCCGGCGGCGGCCAGCTCCTCACGGAACAGCAAACTGGAAAGACCCATAGCCAGGAACAGCCCGAACGGCATAATGCCGGGCACGACGACGAACCAAGCGACGGCGCGGCTAAAAGCTCTCGCGAATGTCGCCACATCCCTCGGCTCAACTCGCCAGAAGGGCGTGCCGAGGAAAACGATGGCATCGACACGCGATTGGAAATGCGGATCCTTCAGTGACTGAAGTATGACGTTGCCACCGTGACTATGTCCGACGAGAAGCAACCGCTCGCGTGAATGGGCCTCCAGGAGTGCCGCTGAGTGCTCCGCTAGCTCAACCCCAGCAGCAGCTCGGGCCTCGTGGCTGTTGCGCCCGCTCCAGTTAAACCGGTCGACGGCCGCGTCCGGCATTTCCCGCGCCAGTGTCCGGTGGAAGAGGCCCTCGGGATTGGCCCACGGAGCTTCGCTGGCGAAGGTGCCGTGAACTAGGCAGACCAACACGCCCGAGCGATCGAGAGCGCCCTCGGCCTCACCTACGCTTGTTTCTGAGTGGTTCGGTTCCACTGCGTCGCTCCCTGAATCGGCCGATTCAGCCCAGAGTATGAACTGTTCGCTGCAAATGTGCTGCCCAATTCGCGGTGGTGCGATGTCGTCGGACTGAACGGCCCCGGCGTCGCAAAGCCAGAGCGCGACGTGGTCCAGCAGGCTGAAGGTTCCGCGCGCGATTGCGATGAGAGCGGGCGACCCGCGAGAAGACTGCCGGGTGCCCGCGTGCGATTCCGCCCGGCTGCTTATCCCTCATGTGTGAGAAGAGCCGCGCGCCAGCGTCGCCAGCTAAGCGGGTTTTCGCAAGGGTCCGCGCCTCGGCTGGAAAGCGGTGATGGGGCGCCAACTTCGGAGTTCGGGAAAGGCACGGCGCGGTTCTTCGCCCGAACGCCGATCCTACTGCCACATCAGGGGAGTTCGCCGCTCGGCGAACGTGTGTGGCGGACGGGTAAATTCAAGCATCGCGCCATCTCGGCGGGCTCGGAACTTGGGCACGGCGAGCTCTCGAAATCAGGGCGCGGTGCGTATGAGCCGCAGCCACTGATCCGACCGCGGCGGCGTCACGTGACTTGGGCCATCAGTTCTGCTTAGCTTGCTGTCTCGTGAAGGGGAACGACCAATGGGCACAAGGTTGAAGGATCCGCCTGCTTTCTTCCAAAGTCTGCGCAAAGGTATTTTGAGGCCGACTCTCAGCAAGCAGGAGGTGGACGGTTGCAACGCTATTCTGGCGGCCATCGGAGCTGACGGTTGGCCAGGTTCATGGGCGGCGTATGCATTGGCCACAGCCTATCATGAAACCGCCCACACGTTGCAGCCGATCAAGGAATATGGCGGCCCAAAATACTTCTTTCGCATGTACGACCCCGCTGGTGCGCGCCCTCATGTAGCTAAACGCCTTGGCAACACGCAGCGAGGTGATGGTGCACGCTACTGCGGACGAGGCTATGTGCAGCTCACCGGGCGCGCGAACTATCGGAAGGCCGGGGAGAAAATTGGAGAGGATCTCGAAGGTGCACCTGATCTGGCACTTCGCGCGGACATTGCGGCAAAAGTGATGGTAGCAGGCATGAGAGAAGGTTGGTTCACAGCGAAGACTTGTTCTGCCTGTATGCCTGCAGACGCATACGGCGACAAAAGCTGCTTCACGAAAGCTCGAACCATGATCAACGGCAGGGACTGCGCCCCGCTCATCGCGGGTTATGCGCTTCAGTTCCAAGAAGCATTGCGCGCCGGAAGGTGGGAATAGTGCTGTGACGGGGTGGATGATCTCTACGAGCGGAAAAGCCGGCCATTGCCCAGCTCAGCACCCGCCGGGACCTCGGAGACTTGCGAGACTCGGTATGCGGACGGCCTGTGCTCCGTTGCTGGGCCCGATCGACACCCGGCAACGCCCTCAACCGTGAGAGCCGCACACGTCTTCGCATGGTTACGACGCTGGCCGCGCCTGCACGCAGGCGCTCGCTGCTCTCGCCGCCCGTTTAACTGTTCTTTCGGTTAGACTTCCCTGTTTTGCTCGCTCACGTGTCGGCCGCTGAGACCACCGAGAGCGCCTCCAATCTGGCCTAAAGAGGATCGAAGCCAATAGGGGCTCGAGTTTGCGTTTTGTAGTAACAGCGAAAGTGAGACCGGTTCGCTCAGGACTGCGACCCGCACCACTCCTTCGAAACCTCAGAAACGTGCGAAAACCCGGCACCTCCATCTAGGACCTGAAAACCAGCCAGCGGGCCTGGGGAACGTTGCGCGTCAAGGCGGGGGCAGCGAGTCTGCTAAGCGCCCATCCCGGACGTTCAATGCCGCTTTTGGCGAAGTCCGGAAGCGGCGCCGGGATCGGTGACGAACGGCGTCGCCATCCTGCAGCTGGTCGCCGATCTGCTCGGCATCGTTCCACTTGCGCCCGACGAGCGTCTTCGGAACACGGATGCCCTCACCGCGCAGTCGCCGACCCAAGGCAGCTATGAGTTCGTCTAACGCCATGCCATCGAGCCCGACGAGCGGTTCGAAATGCTCCCGGCTTTGTCAGCTTCCAGCCGCTCCGGCAGGGAGAAATCCTCGGCAGGGACCGGAATGGTCCGGTCTGCGCGCCGTGCGACGGCCTGATCCTCATGCCGCTCTACCAGCCCACGTGAGAGCGGGTTCTATGTCGTGGCGCCCGCCCGGGAAAAAGGCCGTCTGAGCCCAAGCCCAACGCGGTTCGTCGGCATTCCGCTTGCCGACGGCCCAGGCAGCTCACAGCTTCACCATCGGAGAAGCCACGACCGAACGGCGCCGGCTGTGCTTGCGGGCGGTGAACAACGGCCGCTGGCATCCGAGGAACACCGGCGAGTGGGGGGTGTTACCGAAGCACGGCGACAATTTTTTTAAGGTCATATGCAGTCGGAACCGCTCGTCCCAACCATGTTCCGTCAGCCGGCCATCCTGCTGTCCGGGACCGTCGACTATGCAATGTACAACAACTTCCGCGGCCAACTCGATGCTGCTCCCCCCGAGGGGCTGGTGGTTGTGGAGCTCTCGACGCTCGGCGGGGATCCCGAAGTAGCGCGGATGATGGGTGAGGATATTCGCTTCCACAGCGAAATCGCACCCGAGCGGCGCTTCGTCTTCCTGGGGAAGGCCGCGATCTACTCGGCCGGCACCACCTTCATGAGCTTCTTCGCGCGGGCGAACCGCTATCTCACCCGCGGAACGCGGCTCATGATCCACGAGCGCAAAATGAACACGACGCTCAATGTGGAGGGTCCGCTAACGACCTGCACGGCAACACTCGAGGCGACGCTGAACGAGATCCGGGAGTCGATCAGGATCCAGAATGAGGGCTTCCAGAACCTCATCGCCGGTTCCAAGGTGACGATCGAGGAGGTGCTCCGCCGCGCGCCTTCCAACTGGTATATCGAGGCGCAGCAAGCGGCAGAACTGGGACTGGTGGAGGCGGTGATCTAGCGAGGCTTCAGCATGAATGGCGGATCCGGGATCGCCCGCGTCGCCTCGTGGAGCAGAGTCGACCAGCGGCTCGAAAGCTCGTTGAAATAGCTATCATTGCTGTCGATCCGCCTTGTGAGCACCGGTGCCACAGGATCGCGCGGCATCACCATGACGTCGAGCGGACGGGCAACCGCCAGGTTCGATCGCATCGCCGAGTCGAACGAGAGGAAGCCGATCTTCACGGCTTCGGCGAGCGGTGTCTCCGGATTGATCACGCGGTCGAGGATCGGCCGCCCGTACTTCGTCTCTCCGATCTGGAAGAACGGCACCTCGGAGCGGCATTCGATGAAATTTCCGGCCTCGTAGATAAGGTACAGGCGAGGCGGGCTCTTGCCGATCCGTCCGCCGAGCAAAAGCGTCGAAGCGCCCGCGATGTTGAGGGAGGCGAGCGCTTCGCCCACGCTCCTGTTGGCGACCTGGAGAGCTTCGCCGACCAACTGGGCTGCCCGAAACATGCTCGTTGCACCGGCGAGCGTTCGGCTCATCCGCCCCTCCTCCTCGTGGGGAAGACCTTCGAGGATGAGGCTGATGACGGCTTGCGTCACCGAGAGGTTGCCGGCCGTTGCTGCGTAGATCTGCCGGTCAGGCTCGTCCGCCAGGCAGTGAAGCTTGCGGTATGAATAGACGTTGTCGACGCCCGCATTGGTGCGCGTGTCGGCCACCATCACCAGGCCGTCGTGGAGCAGCATACCGAGGCAATAGGTCATCGCTGACTCAAGCCTGCGACTGCCATTGCGGCTGGGAGCCAGCCTGGTGCACCGCGACTTCGACCGACAGTTCCTCTGTGCCTCCACCGGATCGAGCTCCCACGACCGGGGCCGCATCGCGATAATCCAGTCCGCAGGCGACGCGCACATAAGCTTCGTCCGGGCACATTCCGTTGGCAGGATCGAACGCAACCCAGCCAAGATCCTCGACCCAGGCTTCCGTCCAGGCATGGGCTGCCGGCTGCTGATGGGCGCCGTCGCGGCGAAACAAGTGGCCGGAGACGTATCGCGCCGGGATGTCCAGCCGCCGGGCAACAGCTATGAAGATATGGGCAAAATCCTGACAAACCCCGTGCCCGGCTCCGAAGGCCTGCTCCGCGTCGGTTCCCACCCCAGTTGCGCAGGTGTCGAACCGCATTCCCGAATGAATCCGGGTGTTCAGCGCGTGCAGCTGGTCGAGCGTGGTTCCGCCGGCCTCCCGGAGCTGCGCGGCGACCCGATCAAGGCCGCTGCCGGTAGTCGTGAGCGGCGTCTCGCGCATGAAGACCTGGCTCGGCAAATCAGCCGGCAGGCCGCGGACGGTCCCTTGGCTATCCTCCGTCAGGACGCGCCCCGCGACAGCGATGCTGAGCGTTTGGACCGGTTCCTCCACATAAAGCATGTGGGTGATATTGCCGTAGCCGTCGCGCCCCTCGCGCAGTCGCGCATCGCAGTCCACATCGATGCGCCAGCTAAGCACCGTCTGGCCCACGAAGCTACCCGGGGTCACGCGCAGCAGCTGCGTAATCCGCCGCGTCGGCTCCGAATAGCGGTAGACGGTCGTGTGGTTCACGGAAAGGCGCATCAGGGAAACCGGAACTGAGAGGCTATTGCTTTACCCAGTGCGGCATTTTCCTTCACAAATCCATTCAGAGCTTCATGAAGGCCCCGTTGCATCAGCTTGCCGACATCACCGCTTTCAACGCGCGTCAGACGACGGCGGGCTAGGCGGTCGGCCTCGCCCTGGCGGCCGGAGCGGCTTCCGAACTCACCCAGCAGCGCCACCGTCTCCGCCGCGGCCGCGGCGAGCGAGCGCGGCAACTCCTTTCGGTAGACGAGAAGATCCGCGACGAGCCAGGGCTTCAGCTGCTGCTTGTAGATGGTTCGATAAGCGGTTTGGCCGGAGACCACTTGAAGCAGGGTAGTCCATTGGTCCCGGTCGAGCGCGCCTCCCACTTCCTCGCCTTCCGGCAGAAGGAGGTAATATTTGACGTCGAGCAGGCGCGCCGTGTTGTCGCCGCGTTCAATCATCGAGCCGAGGCGAAGGAACCAATAGGCCTCGTTGCGCAGCATGCGGGCAAGGGCGCCCTCAAACCCGCGTGTCTCGGCCTTCAGTTCCTCCACCATGTTCAGCGTGGACTGGGTGCCTCCGGGGCTGCTTCGATCACGGATTAGGAGCCATGCGCGGTTGATCGCCTCCCATATCTCGCGCGTCAGGACGTTGCGGGCCGCGCGCGCATTGTCCCGCGCGGCCGCGATGCAGAATTTGACGGAGCTCGGGCTTTCCAGGTTGACGGCGAGGTAGCGCCGAGCGGCGAACGCGCTGCCGTCGCGGGACCCCTCGAGAGCACCGGCCGCTCCGACGACCATCAGCGCGCTCTTCCAGGCCTGCTCCGTCTCCGGCTGGCCGGTAAGCGAATCCAGCCGGATCGTCGCTTCGATGAGCCGCGTCGTGAACTCGGCGCGCTCCATGTAACGCCCGATCCAGTAAAGGTTCGAAGCGGTCCTCGAGAGCATCTCAGGCTCCGCTGCCGTCGGCCAGGACGAAGCTGTCCTTGGTCCCGCCGCCCTGGCTCGAGTTGACCACCAGCGATCCTTCCCGCAGCGCAACCCGGGTCAGCCCGCCGGGAACGACCGCAACTCCGGTGGAGCCGGTAAGCACGAACGGCCGGAAGTCCACGTGGCGGGGCGCGATCCCTTTTTCCGTGATCGTGGGCACCGTCGAAAGCGCCAGCGTTGGCTGCGCGATGTAGCGATGGGGCTCGGCCATCAGCGCCTTCCGGAACGTCTCGATCTCAGCCCTTGAAGCCGTGGGGCCGACAAGCATTCCGTAGCCGCCCGAGCCGTCGACAAGCTTCACAACGAGCTTGTCGAGATTGTCGAGCGTGTAGCGGAGCGCGTCCGGTTCCCGGCATCGCCAGGTCTCGACGTTCGGAAGCTTCGCCTCCTCGCCCGTATAATATTTCACGATCTCCGGCATGTAGCTGTAGATCGCCTTATCGTCAGCGACGCCGGTCCCGGGCGCATTCACCAGAGTGACGTTACCGGCCAGATAGGCGGCCAGCAATCCCGGCACGCCGAGCATCGAGTCCGGCCGCAAGACGAGCGGATCGAGGAAGTCGTCGTCAATGCGGCGATAGATGACGTCCACCCGGACCCGCCCGTCAATAGTTCGCATCCAGACGATGTCGTCGTCCACCTCCAGGTCCCGGCCCTCGACGAGCTCAATTCCCATATTATCCGCAAGGAAGCTGTGCTCGTAGAAAGCGGAATTGTAATGGCCGGGCGTCAGAAGCACGCAGCGCGGCTCCGAGGGTCCGGCCGGCGCGACCGAATGCAGGCTATCCCGCAAGAGCTCCGGATAGGTGTCGACCGGGCGCACCGCGAAGGTGTCGAAGAGTTCCGGACAGAGGCGTAGCATCGCCTCGCGGTTCTCCAGCATGTAGGAGACGCCGGAGGGCGTACGTGCGTTGTCCTCGAGCACGTAGAACTCATCCGGCCCGGTTCGGACGAGATCGATCCCGCATATATGAGCGTAGATGCCGTGCGGTGGTCGGGCCCCCGCAACTGGTATGCAGAACTGGGGATTCCCCATCACGATTTCGGCCGGCAGCACTCCATCGGCGAGTATCCGACGGGCGCCGTACACATCGTCCACGAACGCGTTGATCGCGTGAACCCGCTGCTCGAGACCTGCGCAGAGCCGCTCCCACTCGGCAGCGGAGAAGATGCGAGGAATGATGTCGAACGGGATGATCCGCTCGGCGGCTTCCTCGGCGCCGTAGACGTTGAAGGTGATGCCGAGACTGCGGAAGGCGATCTCGGCAGCCCGCTGGCGACGGTTGAGCTCCGTCGCGCTCGTCTCATTAAGCCACCGCACCAGCGCTGGAAACCGGGGGGCTTCGGCGTTGGGGTCGAAGCCCCAAAGCTCATCAAAGGGCGCGCTAAGATGCTTCAAACGGACGCTCTCACGGTTTTGCGACACATCATCCGGCAGCACTCGAGGGAATCAGCCTGGCCACTTCTGCTTCGCTCTCATTGACTGAGAAGGATGCAATAAGTTCCACATTTGGCTGGAACAGCTTGCGGGTCAGTGTTCATCGCGATGGCTGGTGAAGCACCGGCCTTTTTCATTCTCATCCACTACCAGGTTCAAGAACTCGGCCAATCCTCTTGTTCAGGCGCAACTGCGGGCCCTTCGAACGATCAGCATGAGCGCCTCATCTCGAGCCGTTCCCAGACTCAGTGCGAGCACGTCGAGCACGTCCCGCACGGTAGAGCAGCGGCTCGCCTGCTCGTCGGAGATGCGTACGTCGAAGTCGCCTCGATCCGCACCGTGAGAGAGACGAGATCGACGGAGTCGGCCCCGAGATCAGTGAGCGAGGCAGCATCCACCAAGACGGGGGATGTGATGCCGAGATGCTCTGCGATTAGCCCCCGAGCCTTTGTGTCGTCCATGCCCCCGTCTGCGCTGCGATGCACAAGCAGCTAAATCGATGCAAAGGCGGCAGGAGTCGGTCGAGGTGAAATGTTCGCGGCCGACGAACACCGGTGCAGTCGGGGGAGCGATGCTGTTCATGTCTTCTCGAGTCCGCTTTCGCGGTGCCCCGCCCTAAAGCAGACCTTCCGAAAACCGGCCAAAGGTAGACGTCCCGGGCAGCGGAATGATGGTTCCTCAGGCGCGCGGGAGCCGAATTTTCCAATCACTTCATGGGCTCTTTGGCGTCCGTGCGGCACCACCTCAATGATTGCCTCGCGCTCCCCTGTGCATTGTCATCGTAGTCCTGCATGCCTCCGCAATTCGATCCGCATTGCGGAGAGCTCGGCTTGGAGGCCATAGCGCATGCGCCCCGACTGCTGCCGCCTTCGGGAATAAGCGCGCAGCCTCAAGATCGCGGCACCCGGCCCCGATGCGACGATTTGCGCCGTTCTTGCGTTGGGGATCATTATGGCGAAATCAGCAACCGACGTGATGCAGGAGATCATATTCTCCGCCGTTATCGACTCTATCGACGCGCTGAAGAGCGCATCCAAAGGCATGCCGAACACGCTGCTGCGCGACGTCAACGCACTTCACGCCAATTCGACCTTCGCGGATCTTCCCAAGGAGCTGCAGGCGACGATCTCCGCGAGCGTGCGCGGTGCTTTCAATCGGTTGTTGAAAGAAGGTTATTCGGTGTCGCCAGCGGGCGCGGCGTCACCTCCGCGGCCGACGCCGCCCCCGAGCGCGCCGCCCAAGCGCCGGCCGAACGACACGAGGAGGCCACCGCCTCGTAGCGGCGGCCCGAATCGCAAGCCTCCGCCCCGGGGATGACCGGCAGCGGCCGGAGCCGGGCCGGCCGTCGCGCGTTCAGCGCACGCGAAACCATCCATCCGAGACGCCGACATGCCGGAGGCAAAGCCCATGCTGTGGACCCTCGGGGCACTTGCCCTGCTTATCGCTCTGCCGATCGGTGCCGTGCTCTGGATGACCTCCGTGCCCGGCAACTCCCATTCGGGCCCCTTGCCCCCGCTCACGGCGGGCCAGGTGCAGCTTTCCCAGCGGCTGCGGGAACATGTGCGCGCGGTTGCGAGCACGCCGCACAATGTGAACCACCTGGAAGAGCTGGAGCGCGCTGCTGACTATTTGGAGGGCGCGCTCGCCGGGCTTGGTTACGAAGTCTACCGGCAGCCCTTCAAAGCGGACGGGCAGGAGGTGCGCAACATCGAGGTCGTGATCGAGCCTGCGGAGAAGAGCGCGAGCACGCTTGTGGTTGGCGCGCACTACGACAGTTACCTGCATGCCCCCGGCGCAAACGACAATGGGACCGGGACGGCGGGGATCGTCGAACTCGCCAGGCTGCTCGCCGACCTCAGGGGCAAATCGACCTTGAGAATACGGCTTGTGTTGTTCGTCAACGAGGAGCCGCCATTCTTCAAGACGGAGCTCATGGGGAGCCTGGTTTATGCCAAGCGCCTGAAACAGGCAGGCGAGCCCATCATGGGGATGTTCTCGCTCGAGACCCTCGGCTTCTACAGCGACGAGGAGCGCAGCCAAGCTTATCCTCCACCGCTGGGGCTACTCTATCCGACCAAGGGGAACTTCGTCGCCTTTGTCGGGCTGACCTCTTCACGGGACTTCGTCCGCCGAACCGTTGCATCCTTCCGCGCCTTGGCGCCATTCCCAAGCGTCGGAGGGACTGCGCCCGGCGTGATCCCAGGCATCGATTGGTCGGATCACTGGTCGTTCGAACAAGTCGGGATCCCGTCGCTCATGGTCACGGACACGGCGCCGTTCCGATATCCGCACTACCACAGCTCGGCCGATTTGCCGGACAAGGTCGATTACGAGCGGCTCGCACGGGTGGTGTCCGGCCTCGAGCGAGTGATCCGGGACTGGGCGCTGGTCGGCCCTGCCCCTGCAGCATAGAAGGATTTACCCTTGCGCCGGCAGGATGCGCTTGCCGCTCTGGTTTTTGTCGGGGTTATTGCCTGGTGCGCCTCGTGGTTCATCAACCGGCTTGGTTGGGCCGTAGTGGCGCGCTTGTTCTGGCTGGTGATCGTGCTGCCGGTGGTGATCGCCGGCCTCGCCGCGGCGGGAACCAGGCTCGGCTACTCGGACGGGAGGCCAATGCGGATCATCGGCCTGCTCCTGATCGGTGGTGCGACCGCCCTGGCGCTATGGCTCGTGCTGCATCTTGCCGGGCTCACGCTCTCGAAGACACCGCTCCGCGCGATCGCCGGCCACCAGAGCGAGTGAGCGACAGCGGGTTGGGCGATCAGGACCGATAGCAAACGGCTCAGGCGGCGCTTCGAGCAGCCCCTGTTTGCTCAGAGGTCCAAGTGTCGCTGCCTTCCGACTTCGCTGCAGCCGCGATTGCGGCTTGCAGCTGTTCGGGGGTGAAAGGCTTCGAGAGAACAAGGACATTCTCTGGCCGGTGCGAGATGGATTGCGCGTCAGCATATCCGGTGATGATGATGCCGGGCAGATCCTTCCTGATCAGCCTGCCGCGTTCGATGACCTCGGCTCCAGACATGTGCGGCATGGCATAATCGCTTATGATCAGGTCGTAGCCGCACGCATCCTGCTTCAGAAGGTTCAGCACTTCGGGTCCATCGGAAGCTTCAGCAACTGTGTGCCCGAAATCCTCCAACAGTGCGGCAGTCGTTGCGCGTACCCCCGGATGATCGTCCACCAGCAATATGTGGAGCGGGCGCTGCGCCGATTGGTCTGCCACGCTGGTCGGTTGGAGCATGACCGTGCTTTCCAGAGCAGACGCGGGCGCGCGCGGAAGCCAGATTTCGACCGATGTGCCTTCCCCCAGCACGCTGTTCATCCGGATTGCGCCGCCGGATTGCTTGGCAAAGCCATAGACCATGCTGAGCCCGAGGCCGGTGCCTTTGCCGATTTCCTTGGTGGTGAAGAAAGGCTCCAGGACTCGTTCGAGCATCTCGGGCGCTATGCCACAGCCCGTGTCGGACACGGCAATCACGAGATATTCACCGGCCGGAAGGCCAATGTCGTCCTGCCCGCCGATCTTCCGGTTGCTACCCCTGACGGAAATACGCCCTCCGTCCGGCATGGCGTCGCGAGCGTTGATGATGAGGTTCATGAGCGCGAGCTCAAGCTGGGTTTCGTCCGCATAGGCGGACCACAGACTCTCATCCGTCTCCCATTGGAGTTCGACGAGCCCGCCGAGCGTATGGGTCAGAAGCTCCGACACCGTCTTCGACAGCTTGGCCATTTCGATGCAGGCGGGCTCAAGCTTCTGCCGGCGCGCGAAAGCGAGGAGGCGCCCGACAAGCTCCGAGCCCTGCTCGGCGGCATGCCTCGTCATGGTTACGATCTTCTTCTGGTCTTCGGCAAGCGGGATGCGCCGCTCGATGAGGCCAAGCCCGCCCAGCACCGCTGCAAGGAGGTTGTTGAAGTCGTGCGCGATGCCGCCGGTGAGCTTTCCGATCGCGTCCATCTTCTGGGCTTGGACCAGCTGGCTTTCGAGCGACCTGCGGTCGGTCACGTCCATCAGCGTGCCTGCAAATTCCAGCGGGTTTCCATCGGCATCCCGCATCAGAACCGATTGATCATGGAAATGCTTGTAAGTGCCGTCGGCGCATTGCCAGCGATATTCGATCGAGAAGGTGCCGCTCTCCGTCCGCGCCGCCATGGCTGCAAGGACGCGCTCGCGGTCCTCTTCGTGGAGCCGTTCGGCCCAGAGATCCGGATTTGCCTTCACGTGATCGAGCTCGAAGCCCGTCATCGCCAGAAAATCGCCGCTGACGAAAATGGGCACGCGCGGTGAGGACGCGAGCGGATCGACGTAAACGATGATCGGCAGCGAGGCGATGATCGCCGCCTGGCGCTGCTCGGCGAGGCGAAGATCCTGCTCGGCGCGAAGGCGCTCGGCATTGGCGCGCAGATTGGCGTCGAGCAGTTGCTGCTCTTGGCGGGCCTTGCGCTGGATTTCACGGCGCATCGTGAAGAGATCCACGAACACGGCGACTTTCGAGCGGAGCACCACCGGCTCGACCGGCTTGAACACATAGTCGACGGCGCCCATCGAATAGCCGCGAATGAGGTGCTCGGCTTCCTTGTTTACGGCCGACAGGAAGACGATCGGGATTCGCTTCGTCTGCTCGCGGCTGCGGATGATCTGCGCGGTCTCGTAGCCGTCCATCCCCGGCATGTAGACGTCGAGGAGGATCACCGCGAACTCGCCCCTGAGGAGATGCCGCAGTGCCTCCTCACCGGACGCTGCGACGACGACATCCGCCACTTCCTCGATCACCGTGCGGATGGCCAGAAGGTTCCGCTCGTCGTCGTCGACCACCAGCACGCGTGCGCGCTCGGCCGGCTCCTCGTCGGACGGAAGCTGGGACATGGGCTGGAACGAAGCCGCGGACGCCATCTGAAAGCTACCCGATCGTTGTTCGGTCATCCGCTATTCCGCTGCGGTCTGCACCGGAAGGGGTGCCATCACTGCAGCACTGCGGTCACGCGACCGCCCGATCCAGACTCTCAGCAACGCCAGCAGCAATTCGATGTCCACCGGCTTTGCGATATAGTCGGAAGCACCGGCGTCGAGGCACTTCTGCCGGTCCCCCTTCATGGCCTTGGCGGTGACGGCGATCAGCGGCAGATCCTTCAGCGCAGCCCGATCCCGTATCTGCTGCATGGTCTCGTACCCGTCCATTTCGGGCATCATGATGTCGATGAGCGCGATGTCCACCCCGGGCGTCTGCTCGAGGATAAGGATGCCGTCCTTGCCGCGCTCGGCGTGGAGCACCTCCACGTCGTAGCTCTCGAGCACACTGGTGAGCGAGTAGATGTTCCTGATGTCGTCGTCGACGATCAGGATCTTCGCGCCGGCAAGCTCGGGAACGCTGCGCGTGCTGGTGGTGACGTCGTTGGCGCTTGCGACGACCTTCAACGGCCTGGTGCTTCCATTCACTTGCTCCGCCAGCTTGCCAAACACCTGTGCGAGTTCGCCATGCTCCGCCGGCTTCGCCGTCACGCCAAACGCGCCCATGCTCATAACCGAAGCAATCTTGTCGGCGCCGGAGATGACGTGGATCGGCAGGTGAGCAGTCATCGGATCGTGCTTCAGCAGGTCAAGCAGCACGAAACCATCGATGTCGGACAGGCCGAGGTCGAGCGTGATCGCGTCGGGCTGGAGCTTGCGGGCCATCGCCAGCGTGCCCGCCCCCGCAGTCGAGACCACGCCCTTGAGGCCGGCCTCCCTTGCAAGGTCGAGGAGGATCGAAGCGAAGGTCGGATCGTCCTCGACGATGAGGACGAACGGCTTGTCGCCGAGGCTGTCGCGGTCGTCGCTGACTTCAAAGCCAGTCGGCAGGGCGGTGGGGACGACCGCGCCATTATTGTCGTAACGTGGTGGCGTCCCGCCGAAGCCGGTGGTTGCAGGGGACACGGTCTGCATGGGCACGAACAAGGTGAAGGTCGACCCTTCACCCGGCGTTGACCGGACCTGCAGCTCGCCGCCGAGCAGTCGCGCAATTTCGCGGCTGATCGAGAGACCAAGGCCGGTACCGCCATATTTGCGGCTGGTGGTTCCGTCCGCCTGCTGGAAGGCTTCGAAAATCAGCTTCTGCTTGTCCTCCGGGATGCCGATTCCGGTGTCGGTGACGGCGATCTCGATCGCCCTGTCGACGGAACGGAGCACGGGGTGGTTGCTGCTCCAGCCCCCCCGCACACTTCGCACCGCCAGGGTCACGCCGCCGTGCGCCGTGAACTTGAAGGCGTTTGACAGGAGGTTCAGCACCACCTGCTGGAGGCGCTTCTCGTCGGTCCGGATCGTCGATGGCAGGTCCGGGTCGAAGTCGACGTTGAAGTCGAGCGATTTGTCCGCGGCCAGCTGGCGGAAGGTGCGCTCCATGTGCTGCTTGAGGCCGCTCATCGGCATGTCGCCGACCTCGATCGACACCGTACCCGATTCGATCTTCGACAGATCGAGGATGTCGTTGATCAGGTTCAGAAGGTCCGAACCGGCCGAATTGATCGTTCGTGCGAACTCCGTTTGCTTGTCGTTGAGATTGCCCTGCGGATTGTCCGCCAAGAGCTTGGACAGAATGAGCAGCGAGTTGAGTGGCGTGCGAAGCTCGTGGCTCATATTCGCCAGGAACTCGGACTTGTACTTCGAAGTGAGGGCAAGCTGCTCGGCCTTCTCCTCGACGGCCCGGCGGGCCATGTCGATCTCGAGGTTCTTGGCTTCCACCTGCTTCTTCTCGTTTTCGAGCAGCTGTGCCTTTTCCTGAAGCTCCTCGTTGGTGGCGTGCAGCTCTTCCTGCTTGGTGGTGAGTTCGGTTTGGCGTGCCTGAAGCTCCTGCGTCAGCAGCTGAGACTGCTTGAGCAGGCCCTCGGTGCGCATGGTCGCGGCGATCGTGTTGAGCACGATGCCAACCGATTCCATAAGCTGGTCGAGGAAGCTTTGGTGGGTTTCGTTGAACTCTCCGAACGAAGCCAGTTCGATCACCGCCTTCACGTCGTCCTCGAAGAGCGCAGGCAGGATGTTGATGTTGGCCGGCGCCGAGTGCCCGAGACCAGAGCCGATGCGAATGAAGTCGCCCGGCACGTTCTGGAGCAGGACCGGGCGCTTGTCGGCGGCCGCCTGGCCGACGAGCCCTTCGCGCAGCCTGAACTGCCGCTTCAGCTCATCGCGATTTTCCGCCCCGTAGCTGGCGACGAGTTCGAGCTTGGTCTCGTCCTCCTCGCGCTTGGTGACGTAGAACACGCCGTACTGCGCGTTCACCAGCGGCGCGAGTTCCGACATGATGAGGTTCGACACGGTTGCAAGGTCGCGCTCGCCCTGAAGCATGCGCGAGAAGCGCGCGAGGTTGGTCTTCAGCCAATCCTGCTCCGCATTCTTCAGCGTCTGCTCTTTGAGGTTGCGGATCATCTCGTTGATCGTGTCCTTGAGCGCCGCCATTTCACCAGAGGCTTCCACCGCGATCGATCGGGTAAGGTCGCCCTTGGTCACTGCGGTCGCGACGTCTGCGATCGAGCGAACCTGGTTGGTTAGGTTTGCCGCGAGCTGGTTCACGTTGTCGGTAAGGTCGCGCCACAGGCCGGCGGCGCCGGGAACGCGCGCCTGACCGCCCAGCCGTCCCTCAATGCCCACTTCGCGCGCCATGTTCGTGACCTGGTCACCAAAGGTCGAGAGCGTCTCGATCATAAAGTTGATGGTTTCGGCGAGCGCAGCGATCTCGCCCTTGGCGTCCACCGTGAGCTTCCGCTTGAGGTTACCCTGCGCCACGGCGGTCACCACGTCGGCGATGCCGCGCACCTGGTTGGTGAGGTTCGTCGCCATGAGGTTCACGTTGTCCGTGAGGTCCTTCCAGGTGCCGCCGACTCCCGGCACCTGCGCCTGGCCGCCGAGCTTTCCTTCCGTGCCGACTTCGCGAGCGACGCGCGTCACTTCGGACGCGAAGCCGTTCAGCTGGTCCACCATGACGTTGATGGTGTCCTTGAGCGCAAGGATCTCGCCCTTCACGTCCACCGTGATCTTCTTCGACAAGTCGCCGCGGGCCACGGCGGTTGTCACGTCCGCGATGTTGCGGACCTGGCCGGTGAGGTTCTCGGCCATGAGGTTCACGTTGTCCGTGAGATCCTTCCACGTGCCGGCGACGCCGCGCACCTGTGCCTGACCGCCGAGCTTTCCTTCGGTGCCGACTTCCCTTGCCACGCGTGTCACTTCGGACGCGAAGGAGTTCAGCTGGTCCACCATGGTGTTGATGGTGTTCTTGAGCTCGAGGATCTCGCCCTTAACGTCGACGGTGATCTTCTTCGAAAGATCGCCCAGCGCCACGGCCGTGGTCACCTCGGCGATGTTGCGCACCTGACCGGTGAGGTTCGCCGCCATGGCGTTGACGTTGTCGGTAAGGTCCTTCCAGGTGCCACCGACGCCGGGCACTTGAGCCTGGCCGCCGAGCTTTCCTTCCGAACCCACTTCGCGCGCCACCCGGGTCACTTCCGAGGCGAAACCGTTCAGCTGGTCCACCATGGTGTTGATGGTGTTCTTGAGCTCGAGGATCTCGCCCTTCACCTGCACCGTGATCTTTTTCGACAAGTCGCCGCGCGCCACGGCGGTCGTCACTTCGGCGATGTTGCGCACCTGGCCGGTAAGATTGCCGGCCATGAGGTTCACGTTGTCGGTGAGGTCCTTCCAGGTGCCGGCGACACCTTCCACCTGCGCCTGACCCCCCAGCTTTCCTTCCGAACCCACTTCGCGCGCCACGCGAGTCACTTCCGAGGCGAAGCCGTTCAGCTGGTCCACCATGGTGTTGATGGTGTTCTTGAGCTCGAGGATCTCGCCCTTCACCTCGACGGTGATCTTCTTGGAAAGGTCGCCCTTCGCAACGGCCGTGGTCACGTCTGCGATGTTGCGGACCTGGCCGGTGAGGTTCGCAGCCATCAGGTTCACGTTGTCGGTCAGGTCGGCCCAGGTGCCGGCGACGCCGGGCACCTGCGCCTGGCCGCCGAGCTTGCCTTCGGTGCCGACCTCGCGGGCGACGCGAGTCACTTCGGACGCAAAGCCGTTGAGCTGATCCACCATGACGTTGATGGTGTTCTTGAGCTCGAGGATCTCGCCCTTCACGTCGACGGTGATCTTCTTCGAAAGGTCACCCGAAGCCACCGCGGTGGTCACTTCCGCGATGTTGCGGACCTGGCCGGTGAGGTTGTCGGCCATGAGGTTGACGTTGTCGGTAAGGTCCTTCCAGGTTCCCGCGACGCCGGGCACCTGCGCCTGGCCGCCGAGCTTTCCTTCGGTACCCACCTCACGCGCCACGCGCGTCACTTCGGACGCGAAGCCGTTCAGCTGATCCACCATCACGTTGATGGTGTTCTTGAGTTCGAGGATCTCACCCTTCACGTCGACGGTGATTTTCTTGGAAAGGTCGCCCGAAGCCACCGCGGTGGTGACTTCCGCGATGTTGCGGACCTGGCCGGTGAGGTTGTCGGCCATGAGGTTCACGTTGTCCGTGAGATCCTTCCAGGTGCCGGCGACGCCTTCGACGCGCGCCTGGCCGCCGAGCTTGCCTTCCGTGCCGACCTCGCGGGCAACGCGCGTCACTTCGGAGGCGAAGGAGTTCAGCTGGTCCACCATGGTGTTGATGGTGTTCTTGAGCTCGAGGATCTCGCCCTTCACCTCGACGGTGATCTTCTTGGAAAGGTCACCCGAAGCGACCGCCGTGGTCACCTCCGCGATGTTGCGCACCTGCCCCGTGAGGTTGGTCGCCATTGCGTTCACGTTATCGGTGAGATCCTTCCAGGTACCGGCGACGCCTTTCACTGTGGCTTGGCCGCCGAGCTTTCCTTCCGTGCCGACTTCGCGTGCCACGCGCGTCACTTCGGAAGCAAAGGAAGCGAGCTGCTCCACCATGGTGTTCACCACCTTGCCGATGCGCAGAAACTCACCACGCAGCGGCCGCCCGTCGATTTCGACGGTCATCGATTGGGAAAGATCGCCTTTTGCCACCGCACCGATGACGCGTGCCACCTCAGCGGTCGGCTGGACCATGTCTTCGATAAGCTCGTTGACGGCGCGAAGCTTGCTTTCCCAGCCGCCGGTCGCGCCGCGCACGCGCCCACGCTGGCCGATCTTGCCTTCCTTGCCGACCACCATCGACAGACGATCGAATTCCTTCGCCATCTCTTCTTCAAGAGCGACGACTTCGTTGAAGACCCGAGCGATGTCGCTGTCGAGCCCTGGAAGATCCTCGGGAAGGCGCACGGTAAAGTCGCCGCGTCTGAAGCTCCTGAGGGCGCTCAAAAGCTGGCGGCGGTCGAGGAAATCGCGCGGTGTTTCAACGTTCACTTATCGCTCCTGGTAGCTCTCCCCCCCGCCCGGTTGCGTCGCCCCCCGGCGACGATTTCGTATGAATATAGCAGAGCCGTTGCTTTGACTCTTAAAAAAAACATCCTCGCACGAGAAAGATTAATCAGCCATTGCGGACCTGAGCCGGCCCCCGCCGGATTGGTTCGATCTGGCGTCAACCCGCCTCGGCACGAGCGGATGGGCAAGCACGATCACCAACCGGTCATCGCCGCCGGTTCATTGAATGGAGCCCCGCTCGCCCGCTGCCAATCTTGCTGGTCAGATCTCAGCCCCTGCCCCGGCTAAAGCCCGGGCGAGCACACTGGGCACAGGGAGTCATGCCGTGCTCGCCCGGGAAGTCGGGTGCGGAAGCTGATCTCGCACCTGATTTGCTGTTAACCTCTATTAACCGTGCTGTCGCGAGTAAATTCGACAGAACGCCTTGAAACAACAGAAATTCACGCTGAGCCGACGAAACTTTCTGGCTTTAGCTCAATACTCGCCGCGGCCGCCCGTCCGCTGGATCACTCAGAGTTCGTCGATCCTGTGATGCGCCGGCCGGGCGGTCCGCTGACGCGGCCCAGCGATAACACAACTGGCTGACGTTTTGGGCCATATGGCGGCGCGAATCCTCTGGACGGGGCTATGGCAGCGGGTAATCAGGCGGCGGCCAAGACACTCAGCAGCAGAGGCACCGGCATGTCCAATCAGATGTGGGGCGGGCGTTTTGCCGGAGGCCCCTCAGCGCTGATGCGCGAGATCAATGCCTCCATCAGCGTCGACAAGAGAATGTGGCGCGAGGATATCGAGGCTTCGCGAGCGCATGTAGCCATGCTTGCGGACCGGGAGATCGTGGGACGCGCTGACGCTGCATCGATCCTGTCCGGCCTTCAGCAGATCGCCTCCGAATATGAGGCCGAGGGGGTGTCCGAGGATCCCATGCTGGAAGACATACACATGCACGTGGAGCATCGGCTCAGCCAGCTGATCGGGCCGGTGGCCGGGCGCCTGCACACTGCGCGCTCGCGCAACGATCAGGTCGCCACCGATTTCCGCCTCTGGGTGCGAAATGCAATCGACGAGATCGACACGCAGCTCGAGCAGTTCCAGCGCGTGCTGGTCGAGCGTGCCGAGGAGCATGCGGGGAGTGTCATGCCTGGCTTCACCCACCTGCAGTCGGCGCAACCGGTGACGCTCGGGCATCATGTTTTGGCTTATTACGAAATGATCCGCCGCGATCGCTCGCGCTTCGCCGATGCCCGGACGCGGATGAACGAAAGTCCTCTCGGGGCGGCGGCTCTCGCGGGCACAAGCTTTCCTTTGGATCGGGAAGCAACGGCTCGCGCGCTCGGCTTCGACCGGCCGGCCGCCAACTCGCTCGATGCCGTGTCGGACCGCGATTTCGCGCTCGATTACCTGATGGCGGCCACTCAATGTTCGCTCCACCTTTCCCGACTTGCCGAAGAGCTCATCATTTGGGCGAGCCAGCCATTCGGCTTTGTCAGTCTTTCGGATGAATTCTCGACCGGCTCCTCGATCATGCCGCAGAAGCGCAATCCCGACGCGGCCGAACTCGTGCGCGGCCATTCCGGCCGGATCGCTGGCGCGATGACGTCGCTCCTCATCACCATGAAGGGCCTGCCGCTCGCTTATTCCAAGGACATGCAGAACGATAAGCCGCCGGTTTTCGAGGCGCACGACCTCCTGACGATATCGGTCCAGGCGCTCGCCGGCATGGTGGCGACAAGCCGCTTCAACCTCGAGCGGATGCACGCGGCGGCCGAAGCCGGCTTCTCAACGGCCACCGATCTTGCCGACTGGCTGGTCCGCGTCGGGGGCCTGCCGTTCCGGGAGGCGCATCACGTCACCGGCCGCGCTGTGAAGCTGGCCGAAGAGCGGGGCGTCGGGCTGGCCGAGCTGAACCTCGAAGCCCTGAAGGAGATCGATCCGCGCATCGACGCTTCAGTCTACGACGTGCTGAGCGTCAATTCTTCGGTCGGCAGCCGAACCAGCTACGGCGGGACTGCGCCGCCGCGCGTTCGCGAGCAGATCGTAAAAGCGAAGCAAGCGTTGGGGATGTGATCGCTCCCCCGGACGGGGTCCACCTGATTGGCGACCGGAAGCGCGTCGCGCTCCATCTCAACTCATGAGCTTACCGGCGCCCCCGCCGCGCGCCGATCCGCAGCCTCAGGGCGTTCAATCGGATGAAGCCCTCGGCATCGCGCTGGTCGTAAGAGCCGCTGCCTTCCTCGAACGTGACAAGATCCTGGTCGTACAAAGCCAACGGGCTTTCACGTCCGATGACAATCGTATTGCCCTTGTAGAGCTTCAGCCGCACCCGCCCGGACACATGCTCCTGGCTCTTGTCGATCAGAGCCTGCAGCATCTCCCGCTCAGGCGAGAACCAGAAGCCGTTGTAAATGAGGCTCGCATATCGCGGCATGATCTCATCCTTGAGATGGGCGGCGCCGCGGTCGAGGGTGATGGATTCGATCGCCCGGTGCGCCGCCAGCAGGATCGTGCCCCCCGGGGTTTCATAAACGCCGCGCGACTTCATGCCCACGAAGCGATTTTCGACCAGATCGAGCCGGCCGATCCCGTTATCGTGGCCGAGCTGATTGAGGCGGGTTAGCAAAGCTGCGGGCGACAAAGGCTCGCCGTCGATGGCCACGGGATCGCCTTGCTCGAAGTCGATCTCGATCACCGTCGGGGTGTCGGGTGCGTCCTCAGGCGAGATCGTGCGCTGATGCACATATTCGGGCGCTTCTTGCGAGGGATCCTCGAGCACCTTTCCTTCCGATGAGGAATGGAGAAGGTTCGCGTCGATCGAAAAGGGCGCCTCGCCTTTCTTGTCCTTGGAAATCGGGATCTGGTGCTGCTCGGCGAAGTGCAGGAGCTGCTCCCGGCTTGCATATTGCCATTCGCGCCAAGGCGCGATCACGCGTATGTCGGGCTCCAGCGCATAATAACCGAGCTCGAAACGAACCTGGTCGTTTCCCTTGCCGGTCGCTCCGTGGCAAACCGCATCCGCTCCGACGGCGCGTGCGATCTCGATCTGCCGTTTGGCGATCAGTGGCCGTGCGATCGAGGTGCCGAGCAGATACTGGCCCTCATAGACGGTGTTTGCGCGGAACATCGGGAAGACGAAGTCGCGCACGAATTCCTCCCGAAGATCCTCGATAAAGATGTTGTCGGGCTTGATGCCGAGCAGCTCGGCCTTGCGGCGCGCGGGCTCGACCTCCTCACCCTGGCCCAGGTCTGCGGTGAAGGTGACGACCTCCGCGCGATACTCGGTCTGGAGCCACTTCAAGATGATCGAGGTGTCGAGGCCGCCTGAATAAGCGAGCACCACCTTTTGCGGCGGATTTTTAGTCATGGTCACTCCGTCAGCGCCTCAGCGCGTCGATTTTGGCTTTGACGTCCTGCGCGGCAAAGCCGTCGCGGATGACGAGCAACAAAGTGTCGTCACCCGAGACGGTACCGGCAATCTCCGCGAGGCGCGCCTGGTCGATCGCTGCGCCGACCAAATGCGCCGAACCGGGCGGAGTGCGAAGCACCAGGATGTTGCCAGCCGCTTCCACCGTTTGCACCCAGTCGGCGATGATCCGCTGGAGCCTTCCTGCCGCCCAGTCGCTGTCGCCGAGCTGGTCCGGAAGCGCATAAGCCAAGCTGCCGCCCCGCTTCACCTTCACCGCCCCGAGCTGATCGAGATCACGCGAAACAGTTGCCTGTGTGACGGCATAGCCCTGGACGGCAAGCCGTGCCGTGACTTCCTCCTGGCTGGCGATGGGCTCACCGCGGATGAGATCCGCGATCGCGTGCTGGCGCCGGGCCCGCGCGTCCGTCATCGGCCGATCCCCAGCATCCATGCCATCGCGCCGCGCGCGCTGTGCATCCGGTTCTCCGCCTGGCGCCACACTGCGCTTCGGCTGGAGTCCAGGACCTCGTCAGTCACTTCCTCGCCGCGCCGCGCGGGAAGGCAGTGGAGCAACCATGCATCGTCACTGCACGCCATCAGCTTCGCGTTGACCTGGAACGGTGCAAGAGCCTGCCGCCGCGCCGCCGTCTCCTCGCCCTGTCCCATCGAGACCCAGACGTCAGTATAAACGACGCGCG
>JALYNE010000009.1:3666-23676 GCA_030773375.1 Pseudomonadota bacterium | reverse complement strand
CGAGTCCAGTTTCCTTTGCTTGCCGTGCTTTCCGAGCCGTCAGGTGATTCCACCTGACTTGAAAGCACTGTAGGCAAGAAGGCGGCGCGCGGACGGGTGAGGGCACTATGCGGACCTTGAAGCGCCGCAGCAGCATCTCCGGAAAATCTGGCATATTCGCGAAGAACAACTGCTGCTACGATGCTCAGGGAAGTAGAGGAGTGGTGCCGATGCTCATTTTGATCTCACTGGCTCTGGCAGCAGCCGCATCCGGCGCTCCCGCCGCTCCGATGACCGAGGCTCAGAAAGCCGATGTGAAAGCCGCGGCACAATCTTGGGGCGGCTGCATCGCCGGAAACTCGGCTGGGCGGACGAGCTTCGGCGAAGTGTTGATCGATGAACTGCTGAAAACCTGTGCCGGGTCGGAGGCAGCGCTGGAAGCAGCCCTCGCTCGGGCACTTGGTCCCGACCAGGCAAAAGGGCAAATGACCAAGGCGCGCGAGGCAGTGCGTGCTTCTCTTTTGAAGGCTGCGGCTTCATCGAAGTGATTGTCGACCGTCCTCAATCCAGCCCTCGCGGACGTTCGGTGGAATGTCGCCTTTCGCCACCGTTCCTAGCAATCGGATCGAGGCCGTATCGATCTTTGACTCCCGGTGCGATCAAGTTCCTACTCCACCGAAAAGGGGGCCGAACATGAAAGCCGGGAGGTATTTCAGCGCTGCAGCTCTTGTGCTGATGGTTGCGCAGCCTTGCTTTGCTGCAGAGGATGTTCGCGACCGAGCTATGGCGCACCGTAGCTCGGCAGCCTTTGCTGGAGCTGCCTTCAAGATGAGATGGGGGGAGCGGGCGAAAGGGGACCCCCCGTCCCTTCGTCTGCAACTGGGGATGACACACAGCTACCAGGACAGGCAATCGGCTTCGCCGGCGGATATCCACCGCGTAACGGGTCTGGAACTCGGCGCCTCGCCGAAGGGCAGGCCGAGCTTCCGCCTGGGCGGCCGAGACTTCGAGCACTTCGAGCGACAGCTGGGCGTAAACGGGTCAACAGAATGGTGCTGTTGATCGGAGCGGGCGTTGTGGTCGCTCTGCTGGTCATCGGCCTCGCCGCAGGCGGCGGTGGATTTCCGGATACATGCCTGACCGTTGACGGCCGCCGGGACCATTGCACCAATCCTTGAAGCGAGGCCATTTGCCAGCGCCGACGCTCTGGTTCCTCAGTTCTTCAGGATCAGTATCGTCATGAGATATAACCTTCGGCCGGTTCAATCGAACTCCGTTTTTTCAGGATAGGAGGGGTTGGTAGTGTCTCAGTTTGAATTCGTGTTCTGAGAATGGACCGACGCGACGGTGCCGAGTCCTAGGAGTAAGCCGACTGGATAAAGCCAGAAGTAAACGTTCGGCGGCGATCCCATGATGTCGAAGACCTTGATCACGCCCGCGCCGCCTAGGATTGCCACAACGGAAACCAAGCTGCGCAGCGTGAACTCACTAACGTTCGCGATGTAGTGAGCGATGATTCCACCGATCACCGCGCCTAATGAAGTGCAGCCCAGTCCGATCAAAAACTCGTCGCTCATCTCACCCCCCTAGCGTTTGCTGATTCCAAGCGCTATGCTTAGCGGAAAGCATGGAGCTTGTGAATGCCTAAAGGTCCACGCGGAGAGAAGCGCCCTGCCGATGCTGTGGCGCGTGCCGTCATGATCGGGAAGATCGCAACGGGGGAGATCGAGGACGAGCGCGAAGAGCTGTCCAGCGCAGCCGCTCAGCTTGGCAGCAAGGGCGGTAAGGCGCGCGCCGAAAAGATGACGCCCGAGCGGCGCGCGGAGATCGCGCGCGCCGCTGCTATTAAGCGCTGGTCAACGCCAGAGTAGGGCGATCGATTGCAGGGGGAGTGTAGTCCTCTGGGTAGGGCAGCAGATAATTGCTTCCCCATTGCGGAAATTCCTTGTCGATGCGCTCCATGAAAACCCGCCAATCAGGTGAGTATTTCATAAGCATGACGACAGCAGCGAGATGCTCCCGAAGCTTGGGATGTCCGATATCATCGGTTAGCCGCTGAAAGAGCTTGTGCTTAAGGTTGCCCCTTTCGCTGCGGGGCGTCATCCTGCTTAGCTCTTCCCAAATTCCAGGAGCCAATCGCTTGTAGACGATGTTGTTCGTCCAGTGGCCGATTACCCCAGGACGTGCGTTGCTACGCTCGTTGAATTCCCAGCCATTCAGCCGATAGATTTGGCGGTAGAATTCGACGGGAAATGTTGGAATCCACGGTTGCAGCTCCTTGGCCACAAACCGCCGCAGAATTTCTGCAAGGGCGTCCCGTTGGCGATAATCCTGATATCCCGTGGCCTCATCAACGAGGGCCAAGATGCCGACTGTTGCGAAGCCATGCTGTAGTATGGCCGCGCGCTCTGCCAAGTGCCGGCGTTGTAACCCTAACTTACCTTTGTTGGCTGCATCGATGATGACCGCGCAGATGTCGGGCAGGATGGTCGCTTCGTAACCATCCGCAGGGTTCCCGCCATGTGGGGGAATAAAGCGAAACGGCGAATTGACGCGCGCGGTTAACCCTCTGGTATCAATGCCCTTTTCGGCCAAACTGTCCATCAATTCCGCAATTCGGCGCGCGCCCGATTTTCCCCCGCCTAGGGAGAGCCCTATCCCTCCCTGAAGCCCCCGCTGCGCCAGAACACGCGTTCCGTCTCCGAGGACGTAACAGGGGATCTCAATTTCTCCGATGCGTAACGGCCGGTCCGGCGCCCCGTACTTTGCCAACACGGGTTGCGCCTTACCCTCAGATGCCCAACGGCTCATCGCTGCGATGCGCGCGCTCTCTGATCGCTGCTCTTTCGTTAAGCGCTGCGCCCTGATCTTCCCACCTTTGGCGGATGCCTGCTTCCGGTCTTGCTCGTCCACATGAACCTCCTTGCGTTGTCAGCACGCATAGGTCATGCGTAGCGACTACGCAATGCATTATTTTGTTGACCGTAAGCAGCGCTCTGCTTCGCGTTCTACAACTTCTGCCGCATCCATAAGACGCTGCGCATGTCGCCCGCCATGGCCGCTGGCATTACTGACAAGCTGTGGTCGCTGGAGGATATTGTCGCTAAGATCGATGCGATGGCTCCGGCTCCCAAGCCCCGCGGGCCTTACAAAGCGGAGCCGTTAACCCTCAGTTTCGTTGTCAACGTTATCAAAGGCGTGATACACTGCATTTTAGCAGAGAGGTGAGTGATGGCCGTTTCCCTTGAGGAAATCGTCTCCAAAATCGTTAGAGAGCGGTTCGTCGACGCTAAAATCGACAGCATAAAGGTCGAAGCGGATCAGGACAGCGACGGCGACCCCATCCTCCGCATCACCGTCGTGTTCGACTCCGAGATCGCAGATCTAGAATCGCGCAAACTGGTCGGATTGGCTCGCCACATGCGCCCCAAGCTTCAAGAGCGGAAAGAGGCAGGTTTTCCCATTTTTCGCTTCCTGAGCAAGCGCGACAGCGAACGCCTGAGGCATGCAGCCGCTTGACCTAATAGCGTCGGCCAACATTTTGGTCGCTTCGTGTAAGGGCAAGCCCTCCCAAGTCAGTCTCCGTCGCGCCACCAGCTCGGCGTATTATGCCATGTTCCACTGCCTCGCGCGGAACTGTGCTGATCTGCTTGTGGGTGGCACCAACGCGATCCGCAGTAAGCACGCCTGGAGGCAGACTTACCGGGCTTTGGAGCACGGATTTGCGAAGTCCGCCTGCAAAGACGGGATCGTAGCTAGGTTTCCCAAAGCCGTTGAAGACTTTGCGAACAACTTCGTCTCGATGCAGGAGAAGCGACACGCTGCGGACTACGACCCTTCGATCAAGCTCACCAAGTCGGAAGTGGTCGCAGACGTAAGCGCGGCGAAAGAGGCGATTGTCGAATTTCAGAAGGTGCCAATCAAGGACCGGCGGGCCTTCGCTGCCCACGTGCTGTTCAAAAAACGCCCCCTCTAAATTCAAACTGAGACACTACCGAGGGGTTTCTTCGAGTGGCGACTTTGACCACGTGGGGAACACCGGGGCATCATCCGCTCAGCACCGACAGCCAGACCTTGACTCGTGAGAGAACAGCGTCGGCGGGAGCAGTCGGTCTGCTCTCAGGCTGCAGAGCTACAGGAGCGGACGCGCTGCAATCCAGTTCGAGGTCCGGCATGCCCTTCTGCAACGGCCGTTTACATTCGGGCGAAGCGATTGATCAGCAGTCTCTGAGATCGCCGCTTCACCAGGGTGAATATGACCTTCTCGGCTCCGTCGGGGCGGCCTTGGCCGACCCATAGAGCGCCGACGGCAAGCGCAAACAGCGCCGCGCCAGCCAGAGCTTTGATGGCGAGGACTGCGAGCGGCCCAATATTTCCCGTGTCAAAGCCTCGCAGAACCAGCATCATCAGGGTGGCGGCAACAAAGGGGCGCGCCACGGACATGAGCAATCTCAGCACGCCGGTTTCTGCCTTTCGCGCAAGCAAGATGATGCCGGCTGCAAGGAGGACGGTGGTGGCAACGAGCGCCCCCACGGCGACCGCACGCGCTCCATGACCGCTAATCGCAACCGTCCCCGTAATTACCACCATCGACATGGCCCCAGCGACTGAGAGAAGCGCGGCGACGCGCGCGTCCCCGGAGGCCTGGAGCGTGACCACGATCAGCTTGTAGACGGCGTAGAGCGCGCAAGCCGGAGCGATGATCGAGAGGAAAGGCGCCGCGTCTGCCCATTGAGGTCCAAGCAAGAGCGGCAGCGCCTGGTCAGCCGTTGCGGCCAGGCCGAAGCCCAGCGGCGCAGCGATGAGGCCATAGGCGCCCAGCATGGACGGCAGCCTGTCCGGATCGGCGCTCAACGGCCGGCCGGTCCGGGCCGTCGTCACGAAAGTCACCCGGTTGAGCGCGGTCGCGATCTCTTCCGTGAAGATCGAGGATAGATCTCTCGAAACCGAATAGAAGCCGACGATACTCCGACTCGCAATCCGGCCCACGACGATCTTGTCGATCTGGTTGTGGATCGTTTGGGAAGCCGAGGCGAGGAACATCCACAGCGAAACACCCAAAAGTTCCTCCCGCTTCGCCAGCGAGAAGCGTGGCCGGAAGGGATGGAAAACGTAAGATGCCGCGGCATTCAAGACCGATTGCGACACCATGCCGATAACCAGTGCCCAGTAGTTCTGCAGGATCAACGCTGCCGAAAGCGTCACCGCGAATGTCGTCAGCCGGACGCTGACCCGCATCCGCAGATCTCGACCGAAATCGAAATGGCGTTCGAAATCGACCACCCCGATGTTGGCGAGGCCGTCGATGACGAAGCAAGAAGCCAATATCGCGATCAACGTGCCGAGTGTTGGTTCATCGTAAAACCGGGCCGCCAAGGGTGCTATGGCGACGAGGACGGCGGCCAAGGCGCTCAGCACGAGGAGCTGGATAGTCCAGGCGGTGTCGTAATGGGCGCGTTCGGGCTTGCCGATCCGGAGCAGCGATTGCCGAAGGCCGAGCGCGGAGAAGATGTCGACCACAGCAAGGACCGACATCGCCAGCGCGACAATGCCGAAGTCTTTCGGCGTGAGCACTCTTGCGAGCACCAGCACCGAAACAAGGCCGATCAGTCGCAAGGACCAGGCGACGACGATCACCGTGGCCGCGCTGCGATAGACTGCTCTCGCAGGCGCAGGCGGCACGCTGTGAGCACCGTCGTCAAGGCCGGGATCGTCGGCTTCCATGATCCGTCATACCAGAGCGTGCTTGCGAAATCCGAAACGCCGTCAGAAGCGTGCCTTCCTGGAACAGCAGGCTGGTCAGCCGGCAAGCCGGCGCAGTTTCCGCAGCGTTCGCCAGCTATATGCCTTGACGAGATTCTTTCGGGGCCACCGCCCGGGCGCGGACGGCTTCAACCCAATTCGCCTCAGCATGCCGTTGAAAACCCGAGCATCTGCTTCGGCATAGCTCCATGGCGACCGCCAGGTGATCGAGATCGAAACCGAGACCTCGGCGCCGTTCGTGACATAATGCGGGGCCATGACAGGCACGTAGACGGCCTCACCGGGGCCGAGCGCAAACGGCATCCCTTGCTGTGCCATCTCGTCGCGCCATGGCAGCTCAGGCCGTCCCCCGGCGTGATAGGCTTCATGCACCTCATCCGCTGCGAAGGCCGGGTCGCCGGCGGCAAACACGGTCATCACCTTGGAGCCGCGCAACTGCAGGAGGATGTTGTGCTCCGGGTCGAAGTGATAGGGCGTCACCCCTCCCGGAGACGTGACGAAGATGAAACTCTGTAGGTTGATCATCGGCCCGGTCTTCCGCTCTATTTGCGGCCGCATCTCTTCCAGCAGATTCGCCAAAAGCTCCGCATATTCCGGCTGTTGCTCGACATTTCGGAGGCAGACCCAGCAACCTGCCGTGCCGATCTCCAGAATCGTCTCCACCACCCGCTCGCGCAGTTGCTCCGGCACACGATCGACCCCGATCGGCTGGTCACCGAGGTTGCATTCGATGAACTCGGACGGCAGGCGTTTGGCCAAGTTAGCCAAGGCCTCCAGCTCGAGCAGCGGATGACTCTCGAGACCATGCTCCAGCTTGTGCGGAACTTCGGGGTAGCTGGCAGCGAACTTCGCGTGCGCGGAAGGTGGGAAGATGTTCATGCATACTCCTCTGCATTGAGACCAGCCGTTTCCTTCCGAAGAAGCTGGCTGAAGGCAGCGCGACGAAGAGGCCCGCCGATCGCAATCGAGACGCGGCCGAGGGGCCTGCGTTCGTCCCAGATCCGATTCATCACGCTGTGATCGGCCGCGGCGCAGCTGTCGCACCAGCGGATGTCGAAACGATGCAGCGCGGTCAGAAACTCGCGTTCCAGTAAGAACCCCGGCGAGAAGCGCGCATAGTCTTCATCGAAAGCGGTCTTGAAGCCGAATGCACCGGGCGGCGTCAGGAAGGTCGAAAGCATCGCGATGGGCGTGTCGTTCAGCCGGAGAGACAAGCGGACAAGTCGCTCACGGCTTGCGGCGCCGATCAGGCTTTCGCGGAACAGGGCTTCGGTTGCCGCGTCGCAGGCCATGGCCGAACCGGCATCTCCCTTCCAGCCGGCCGCCTCCAGCGCTAGGAATTCCTCGATCCAGCGCACGAGACCGCCAGATCCGGTTTCCCATCTGAAGTCGATTTCGCCAAGCTCCCCGAGCCGACGGAACCGTCGGTTTAGATCCTTGCGCTTCCTGGCGGGCAGCGATTTTGCCAGATAGGTTTCGGCATCCAGATCGGATGACAGCCGCGCCCGCTCCTTGCGTTCGACGACGCCCCACGGGCGCCCGTCCGCGGTAAGGACCGACTCCAAGGCAGCATAGACCGGTCCGTCGAGCGCAATTTCGTTCAGGTGCAGGAAAAGCGACAGTGCCGGATTGGCGTCCGCCCAGTCGAGAACGGCTCGCCAGAAATGAACCTCTGCCCCTGGCGCGACCAGGGGCGTGCCGAAGAAGATGTTGGGATGAAGCCAATTGCCGATATGAGGGAGCGGCCAACTTCCATACTGCTGTTGCCGGACGATCGGCATGAGGCCGCACAGCACTCTTTGCTGTGTGAAGCACAGGATCGAGGTGTCGCCCCCGCTATCGAAAGTTTCCAGCGAAGGAAGCAGGTACCAGCTTTCAAAGAAGGGATTGGGCTCGGCGGCGCATTGCGCCAATTCGTCCCAAGCTTCCTTTTCGTCGATCATCCGCCGCCACGACGCACAAACCAGTTCGTCTCCACGAGGCGGCGCAGGGGCCGATCGTCCGATCACCCTCGGCTGGCCTTGTGTCGTACTCGACATGAATGCGCCCCCAGGGCGAATGAGGTGGTGAGCAGGCGCAGCTAACAGAGTAATCTCGCGATTTTCTTAATGGGGTGCCGAGACAGATCGGCGGCGGCGGCGACCGAGACTTGCCCGGTCCGCGATGCGGGTTCCAGTTGGAGGGACCGAGTGTCCGCACGGGCGGATTCTGTTGAAGCCGCTGTGAAGAGAAGCGGATGATGCCACCCTGATTAGGCGAGAGCGCGCCGCGGGTTCACGCGGTTCCTGGCGTGCGCGGGCCTACGCAGGAGACAGTCGAGATACTGTTCAGCAGCCGGACGCGCTGAAACAGTCAAACACCGGCTTAGCGGCAAGTTCGAGAGCCATTGGAGCCGGAGGTCGCCTGGAGCGAGCAGTTTGGCCGCGGGCTCTGAGGCTACGCCCTCACAAGGCGCCGTGAAGACGGCTCCCCTTGTGCAGGTGCCAAAAATGCCGCGCCAACTGGACGAGCGCCACGACAGACCCGATGCCGTAAACCGCAGCCGTAAACGAGGACCTTTGTTCCATCTGGTGCGCTGCCGCAGCCAATCCGATGAATGGCATCAGAAGCACTGCGATTGCGGTGAGGATGCGCTCTACAACGTTCATGGAAACCTCCATCGCTAGCCGCCTCAGTTTCCAACTGACACAGCCCCGATGAGGTTCCGGGCAGGCGCCTCGCGATTGCCGGTCGGAGTCGCCCGAATTGCACCGTGCTGGTCTTGGAAAAGCGCGGCGCTAAGTACGGTACCAGCCCGCACAATCTTCAGACTTGCGCAACTCTTCCCCTTTAGGATGCACGGGATAAGTTACGGCCGAGCCTGAGGTGCGCCAGTGGCAAAGACAGACTGGAAAATGAAGCTTCGGATCCTGCGGAAGGCCATGAGAGGCGGGACCGCAATCGAATATGCGGTGGTAGCATCTTTCATCTCGGTTGCCGCGATCGGAGCAATGGCGGCGGTGGGGCAACAGGCGAAGACAAACCTCGACGATGTCCATAACAAGACTGAGGCTGCCCTCGCCGGGCGGGCGGCAGTTGGCGGTCATTAGGCGTCCAACACCGGAAGCGAAGGCGTAACAGCATCGATGCGCCGTGGGTTAATCCCAGGGCTGCTGCTGATCTTGTCCGGACAAAAGCAAAAGATATTGAAGCGTCACCTCCAGTCTTGGGGTGGCCTGCACGAGGGAATGCACCGAATGTTGATGTGCCCGATTTTGCCTGCTGCGCTCGCACCTGAAGGTTCGGCTCCCGTCAGCTTGAACCAGATCCTTCGCGCCGTCAGGACTCACCTGGGCATGGACGTGGGTTTCATTTCCGAGTTCCTGGACGGCCACAGAGTTTTCCGGAATGTGGAGACCGCCGAAGGAAGCGGGTGCATCGAAGTTGGCGATTCAGACCCGCTTGAAGAGAGTTACTGCTACTGGATCACGCAGGGCAAACTGCCTCAGTTGATTCGGGACCCTGCAGACCATCCCTTTACAGCGGAGTTCCCGGTGACGAAGGCCCTCCCTGTGGGGGCACACTTAAGCGTGCCCATCCGCCTCCGGGACGGGCGTGTCTACGGCACGTTCTGCTGCTTCAGCTTCAAACCCGATCTTTCGCTGACTGAGCGCGACCTCGCCACGATCGAAGCCTTTGCGCAGATTGCGGGGGAGCAGATCCAGCACGTGACCGACAGCGGCAGAGCACGAGAGACAAAGCTTTCCAAGGTCACCGCCCTGTTGCGCGGCCGCCAATTGCAGATGGTGTATCAGCCAGCGCTCAGACTGGACTCGCCTCGTGTCGAGTTCGTGGAAGCGCTGGCCCGCTTTCATACCGAGCCCTACCAAACTCCTGATCGGTGGTTCGCGACGGCAGCCGAGGTGGGCCTGGCCCCCGACCTTGAGCTTCTTGCCGTCACTGCGGCGCTCGATGGGCTGGACCAGCTACCCGAAGGCACGTCCCTCAGCATCAACGTCTCTCCAGCAACAATATTGACCCGGGCACTTTCTGATGTCCTCGCTTCTGCACCGCTGCACCGGCTCATTCTCGAGATCACAGAGCACGACACCGTCTCCCAATACTCGGCACTGAATAAAGCCTTGGCACCCTTGCGGCAGAGAGGCCTCCGGGTGGCGGTCGATGATATGGGCGCAGGCTATTCAAGCCTGCGGCATATCCTTCAGATCCGACCCGATCTGATCAAGCTCGACATCAGCCTCTCGCAAGGCATCGATCGAGATCCAGCTCGCCGGGCACTCACATCTGCGTTGATCTCATTCTGCCGCGAGATCGGAAGCGAACTGGTTGCCGAAGGAGTAGAGACTGAAGAGCAACTTCAGATGTTGCGATCGCTCGGTGTAAACCTCGTGCAAGGTTTTCTCCTCGGACGGCCCCTCCTGCTTGCTGAGCAAGATCATCTTCTGCGAGCCGCCGGCTGACATGCCGCCAAGGCTGTCGCGAGATCTTACAAAAGCGCCACATCGTTGATCGCAGGTGACTAGAGTGCTTTCAAGTCAGGTGGAATCACCTGACGCCTCGGAAAGCACGGCAAACAAAGGAAACTGGACCCGTTCCCGGTTCAATCCAACCGGGAACGAGTCTAGGAGCGGAGCAGGCGCGTGGCCAAACCAGCATGCGTCACGGATGTCCTTTTTTTGGAGCAGCCCCGAACAAGATGGTTCGATGGGCGTTTAGGCCTTTTCGTGCTCAGTCGTCCCAGCAGATCACCCCGTTCGAGGAGTTCATCCGGTGGCGCATCTTGCCGCAGTTATAGAGGTCTCCGGGGAGGTGGACTTCGAGAGCCTCAATCCTGTCCTCGTCGAGGAAAGCGGCAGGCGCTGGAGGCTGGAAGGCCGCAGCGACCTCCTCGTCGGCGATTGCGTGACCCTTTCGGCTACTCGCGAGGATTGCGACACGCTGCGGGTTCGATCTGTGGCATGGGTGCAGTGGGGGCCTAGATTGCACTGTGATTAGCTAGGCTGCGCTAGGTGCAGAGCTGCCGCTCACTCCTCCCTCAGCGGGTCTAACGCCGCGCCGCCAGTCGAACAATCGACGTAATCCGAGAGCGGTTTTTCAATCCAACCGGGAACGAGTCTAGCACCCGCGGGTCGTGCGAGAGGCAAGCTGAGCCGGTTTGGAATTTTCGTACTCAGTGGTGACGATGATAGCCGCGCCCCCGTTCAGGCCCTCTCTTCTCGAACAGCTCGGCCCACCTGTCATATTCCCTCGCAAGGTCAGCGAGCGGCTTGGCTTCCTCAGGCGTGCTCGAGCGCGCAAGCTCCCGACAGGCCTGCGCTCGCTCGTGAAGATAGGCGACGTAGGACATAGCTTCCCCATCCAGGCGACCTGGCAAACGCCCCGGCGCTGTTGTGCCGAGGCGTCTTGCCGGCAGTTGCCCATGAAAGCCGCTGCCGCGTCGTGTGTCCAGCACCAGTTCTTTCTGCCAGCGCCGGAACTTCAACCCTTGTGGTTGATTCATACCTTGATTTGCTGGATTTTCCACGTGCTTTCCTACCCTGTTCGCCTCATTCCGACGGACCACAAGACCGTCAGGGTCATGTTCCCAGACGTGCCCGAAGCAGCGGCAGAGGGTGGCACGGAGAAAGAAGCGCTGTATCAGGCGAAGTTTGCGCTCGAACTTGCATTGGGGCACCGGCTTCACAGCCACAGGGAGATACCTCCACCGTCCGATATACGCGGCGCACCGAGGGTCGCCACAGACAAGTTCCTCGTTCAGCCAGCGCCGGAGGAACGGAAAGCGCCCCTCAGCGGCGGGCGATATTAGCTCTCACCAACCCGATGGAGCGTTCCGCGATGCGAGAGTCTGACTATCTGAGACAACAGGCGGGGGAGTGCCGGGCCGCAGCGGAGGAGAGCCAGAGGCAGGGAGACAGAAGGGCGCTGAAACAACTCGCGAACTACTACGAGAAAGAAGCTGCCAAGCTGGAAGCACGTCCGCCCAGGTTCATGCACTAGTTCTGTGTTGGCCCAGCCACATTCCTATGAGTAGCTCGTATCAAGTACGTTGGGCGGTAGGTGCCCATCTTCCTTCTGTCAGGCAGATCCAGGAATGGCCGAAATGCGCGCTTCTGAAAAATGGCGCGCCAATCCTCGGGGTCGCGGAGCTTGGCTCGCATAACTTCAGCGAACCGGGTGATCTTCTCGGGCGTGACGCGGCCGCCTTTCGCGCCGGTCTGCCGGTCGAGTTGGACGATATCGTTACGGACAGATGTCAGACGCAACTTCAGGGCAGCCAAGCGCTCCTTGAGGAAGGGATCATCGGGGCGGGTCACACCCTTCTCCACCATCATGAAGAGAGACCGGATCGACTTGTTCGTCTCAGTCTCCTCCGTGCGAAGCACCGTCAGACGCTTACGTCGTTCAGCGTTAGCCTCGGCCGAGGCATCCTCCCGCAAGAAGAAGCGGCTCGCGCCGTGGATATTCCCACCGCGAAGCAATAGCAGACCGCCAGCAGACTGACCGCTTTTCGAGCGGTTTTCACTTAATGTTGTCAAGCGGTTGGCTTTACGCCATTCCATCCTTCATGATGGCGGCAGGAAGTAGGATGGCCAAAGTGACGGGGGACCTCTCCACTGAGGCCGATGTCGTGCGCGTTCGGGGCGTCGAGCTGAAGAAAGGCGACAGCCCTCAGCGATACCGGGAGAAGCTCGCTCGTATTGTCATGGACGAGATGTACCAGTTCGTCGGTCTTCTCGACGCGAGTGGCACGCTTCTCGAAGTCAACCGCGCCGCCCTCGAAGGCGCGGGGATCCGGCTCGACGACATCATGGGGAAGCCCTTTTGGGAAGCCAGGTGGTGGACGGTTTCACAAGAAACGATGGACGAGCAGCGCGAGGCCTGCCGTCGCGGCGCCATGGGGGAGTTCATTCGATATGACGTGGAGATCTACGGGGAGGCCGCCGGCGAGGGGACCATCATCATCGACTACTCGCTGAACCCGGTGAAGAATCAGGAAGGAAAGGTGGTCTTCCTGCTGGCCGAGGGCCGCAACATCACTGAGAAGAAGCGCGCGGAGGCCGAGATCGCGCGGAAGAATGAAGAGCTCCAGAGGCTCCTCAATCGCGTTCGCGAGCTCGATGAGCTGAAGAGCCAATTCTTCGCCAATGTGAGCCACGAACTTCGTACTCCGCTCGCGCTGATCCTCGGCCCGACCGAGAAAGTGCTTGCCGCCGACAATCTCACTGATGCGCAACGGCAGGACATCGACGTTGTACGACGAAACGCTGCAATGCTCCTCAAACAGGTCAACAACCTACTGGATCTTTCGAAACTCGATGCTGGCAAGATGACGGCAGACTATAGCAGCGTGGACCTTGTCGAGACCGTCCGAACGGTCGCAGGCCAGTTCGACGGGCTCGCGCCTCAGAGGAACATCAACTACACTGTCCTCACGCCGAGCACTCTTCCGGCCGAAATCGACGTCGACAAAATCGAGCGGGTCGTTCTCAACCTCGTCTCGAACGCCTTCAAGTTTGTGCCGGACGGTGGGCGGGTAAGCTGCACGCTCGAGGCGCCCGCGAACGGGCGCGCTCTGCTCACGATCAAGGACAGCGGCCCGGGCGTGCCGCCGGACCTTCGCGACGCGATTTTCCAGCGTTTCCGCCAAGCCGACGGCGGGGCGACGCGCCAGGCCGGGGGCACAGGCCTCGGTTTGTCGATCGTCCGCGACTTCGTTGACCTGCATTGCGGTACGGTCTCCGTCACAGAGGCACCGGGCGGGGGAGCCCAGTTCATGGTCGAGCTCCCACTACACGCCCGCGACGGCGTTCACGTGCGCCGGAGAGCGGCGACCCATCCTCAGTCAAAGGACAGCGCCGCCAATGTAGCAGGCGCTCTCGAAGAGCTAATGCCCGCCGCAGTTGCGGTGACGCCGGATGTTGCGGCCGCTGAGGGACAAGCGCGGATCCTTGTTGTCGAAGACAATGCGGATCTTCGTAATCTGATCGCCGGAACGCTTAGCGGCGACTATTCAGTGAAATTGGCGGCCGACGGCGGACAAGGCCTTGAGCTTGCGCTTGCCGAAAAGCCGGACCTCATCATCACCGACTTGATGATGCCCGGGATGAGCGGCGACCAGATGATCGAGGCGCTTCGCCAGCGGGAGGACTTCGAGGACGTCCCAATCATCGTTCTCTCTGCTAAGGCTGACGACAGCCTGAGGGTCAGGCTGCTTGCGAACGGGGCGCAGGACTATCTGGTGAAACCCTTCGCCGGGGTTGAGCTCAGGGCCCGAACCGCGAACCTCGTAAGCGTCAAGCGCGCCACGGATCTCCTTCGCCAAGAAGCCGACAGCAAAACGGCAGACATCGAGCTGCTTGCCGCTGAGGTCGCCCAGCGCAACCGGGAACTCGTCCAGACTGCCGAGGACCTGCGGCGGGCGAACAGCGACAAGGAGGTTCTCCTCCAAGAGGTGAACCACCGAGTCAAGAACTCCCTGCAGATAGTGATTGGACTCCTAACCCTTCAGGCGCGTCAGATCAGCGACGAGCAAGCTCGCTCGATTCTGGAAGAAGCGCGTGTGCGGGTGGGCGTCGTAGCTTCGCTCCATCAGCGTCTCTACCAGACAAGCGCCCATGATCGGGTGGAGATTACCTCGTTCGCAGTGGAGCTGGCGAAGGCAGTTCTATCGTCAATGGGCGCCGATGAACGGATCAAGCTTGAGGTATTGGCAGACGGAGAGAAAATCTTCCCCATCGGCGATGCGGTTCCGCTCGCACTGATTCTATCGGAACTCGTCACAAACGCGGCCAAGCATGGTTTCGAGGCCACCGAACCTGGCAAGCTGATTGTCGGCTTCGAGCGCGTCGGAGGAGAAATTCGCGTTCGGGTCAAGGACGAGGGCCGGGGACTTCCAGAAGGGTTTGACCCGAAACGGTCTTCGGGCATCGGAATGAAGATCATCACAGCCCTTGCTCGCCAGCTGCGTGCGAAGCTTACGGTGGAACCGCAAGGCCGCGGCGCCTCCTTCCTACTTGCGTTGCCTTCCCGCTAAGGGCAGCGAGTCGTTGGGTAAGCTATGGAGAAGGTATTGCGTATCCTCATCGTAGAAGATGAAGCGCTGGTGGCCCTCCAGATCGAGATGTTCCTAGAGGATGCCGGGCACGAGGTCATTGGCCAGGCAGATGTCTACGATGCGGCCTTAGAAATCGCTCGATCAGAGCACCCGGACCTTGCCCTCGTGGATGTCCGCCTCGCACATGGCTCGAGCGGCCTGGATGTCGCGGCCGCCCTCAAAGAAATGAACATCCCGGCCCTGCTGGTGACAGGCAACTGCCCAGCAGAGCCCCGTTCTGACATTGCGATCGGCTGCCTCCACAAGCCTTTCAACGAGAAGCAGATAGTCCTCGCGGTAAAGGCGGCTGAAGCGGTCCTCGCTGGCGAAGCTCCGGAACACACAGTAGATCAACTCTGCCTCTACGCATAGCGACCGCGCCGTTGTGGGCGACCTGCGAGAAGGCGGAATGAGACGAGATGTTCGGGCGGGTTGAAAGCAGATGGCGTCATCTAATCGCGGGCCGTTACGCAAATGTTTCTTCGCGCTGGGTCGTATGCCGGGTGCAGGGTCGTCTTCGCGGTCGGCATCGGCCGCCGCATGATGGAGCTTCGCGGGAGGAGCCTTCCAGCGTGGACGCCGCACTCTGCTGAAACCAGCGGTGCATCCCATCAAGCGGAATGGCCCGGCCCACGTCCCGGCAGGGACGTACCAACGCGTCCGGCTTGCGGACGCGAACCGTTGATCAGATCAAGCCGCCGCTCCTGCTGTCCGGTCGAACATCTCGCCGGACTTCAACATCGCATGCATGGTGACCGCGAGCCTTCGGGCGACGGCAACAGCCGCCTGGACGATAGCTGCTCGGTGCAAGCAGTGTCTGCTTTGCGCCCAAAGCTGACGCTCCGGGCTGCGGCCGAGCTTACCGGAAGCGGACGCCATTTAGCGGTGATCCCAACTATTCCTCTAATGAGCCGGAGAGAGAAGGAAGCTCGCCAGCGCTGGCCTTCCAATTGAACAGCCGCTCCGCCGCGAACCACGCAGAAGGGCCGCCAATCACCTGCGCTCCCACAAAGCCGGGAACATCCCCGGGCGCGATGCCAGCGAACGTGTCAGACAGTGAGCGCGCAATGGTGACGGCTGGATTGGCGAACGATGTGGAAGCCGTGAACCAGTAGGCCGCGACAATCACAAGCGCGACAGACACCGGAACAGCTTGCGGTCGCGAGCGCAAGGTGCCGAGGATCGTCAGCACAAGAGCAAAGGTGGCGACGGCTTCAGAAAGCCATTGCGGAAAGCCGGTGCGGGCATGACCGGAAAATTGGACAAGCTCTTGCCCGAACATTCCATGCGCCAGCAGTGTGCCGCCAATTCCCCCAGTGATTTGTGCCAAGCCAAAGGCGAGCGCTGATGCCCACCTTATCTCCCGCCGAAGGGCAAAGACGGCGCTGACAACCGGGTTGAAATGAGCGCCAGAGACAGGGCCGAATGCGGTGATTAGGACGTAGAGAATAGCGCCGGTAGCAATTGTGTTCGCGAGCAGGGCGAGGGCCAGGTTTCCCGCAGCCAAGGCTTCAGCCATGATGCCGGAGCCTATCACAGTGGCGACAAGCAACGCCGTCCCGAGCGCTTCAGCCGCCAGCTTTTGAGCCGGACTGTAGGTGCTCATCGGGCTTCGTCTTCAGTTGATCCGATGTCGCGCAAGCGCTGTTGCAGGGTGTGTCGGTCCAAGCTTTCGATCGGCAACGCCAACAGCAACTCAATGCGCTTGCGAAGTAGCCGGTAAGCTTCATGGAAAGCCGCGTGCTGTTCGGCCTCGCTGCCTTCGACGGCGGCAGGGTCCGCTATTCCCCAATGAGCCGTCATGGGATGGCCGGGCCATATGGGGCAAACTTCGCCAGCCGCATTGTCACAGACGGTAAAAATGAAGTCGAGCTTGGGCGCGTCGGGCCGGGCAAATTCATCCCAAGCTTTCGACCGCAGCCCTTCGGTGGGCAATCCAAGCTTCTCTAGAACCTGAAGGGAAACCGGGTGCACTTCGCCTTTGGGAAAGCTGCCGGCCGAATAGCCGCGAAAGCGGCCCTCGCCCAAGTGGTTGAGGGTCGCTTCCGCCAGGATCGAGCGAGCCGAATTGCCGGTGCACAGGAACAGCACGTTGAAGGTTGGGTGGCTCATTCACCATTACCCACAGCAAGGGGCGCTAGCCGGAAGCTCCGGCTTGGGATCGCAGCAAACGCCTTGGGGCGTGGTAGCATCGCAGCAGGCATCAGCTTTAGCCTTCCTGGCAGGCATGGCCGGAGCGCAGCAGGTCACTTCAGAGGCGTTGTCAGAGAGCGCGGAAAGAGCCGGGCTATCGCCGTAAACTGTCGCCTCGCCGTTGGTGAAGAACGCTTCCCACACAACGCCGTCAGGGTCAGCAATCCAGCTCTTTTCGGACTTGGCGTAGCAGCACGTTGTAGCGCCTTCCTCTAGAACGGGCCGATCAGCCGCCTTCAGCCGGGAATAAACTTGGGCAAGCTCGCCTTGGTCTTCAGCTTGGATGCCAAGATGCGCGATTCCCCTGGCCGCGTGCTGCCCGCTCGAAATTGCGAAATTGACGCGGGGATCGTCTAGCATCCACTTCGCATAATCTGGCTTCAGCACCGCGGGTTCAGCGCCAAAGAGGGTGGAATAGAAGCCAATCGAACGGTCTAGGTCGTTGACGCCAACGTGCACATGCAGACGCTTCATGCGGATACTCCTTCTTTCTGGTCAGGAGCGGCTTCGACGCCGCACGCCGCGCCCGGCGCGCAACCCGCACCGCCACAGCAATTCTCCATGAGGTAGCTGACCAGCGCGTTCATGGCCGCATAGTCGGCACGATAAATGAGGGAGCGGCTTTGACGCTCTTGTTGGATCAAGCCAGCCCGGTGGAGTTGGCCAAGGTGGAACGAAAGCGAGCTGTTCGGCACCCCGAGCTGTTCCGCAATTTGCCCCGCTGCCATTCCTTCGCTGCCCGCTTGGACGAGCAGCCGGAACAACGCCAGCCGATGCTCTTGAGCCAAAGCCGCCAAGGCCGCGATCACTGAACCTGATTCCATCGGCTCGCCTCATGTTTCCATAATCGTGGAAATATGTTTCGTCAAAGCCGGAGTCAACGATATTTCTACAATGATCGAAGAGTCAGGTATCAGGTGCCGCACTCGCCCGCGTGTGTGCGGGTGCACGGAACCGGCTTAAGCCTTATCTTGAGATATGATCTTCACAGATGGATGCGTTGGCTGCCGAGTTGGTCGCCCGCTTCAGGAACCCAGCTCCGCATACGCTTGGCGGAACGCAAATAGGACCGCATCCTCTAAGCCGCTTATCGCCGCGTAAACGGAAAAGGGGTGTCCACTTGCGCGGACACCCCCCTCCTAATTCCCTAGTACCTCTGCACAGAGGATTTGACTGGTTGGGCCGGGTGACGACGCAGCTCTAAGAGCGACAATCCGGCGCATCCTCACGGCTGCCGGCGTCTATACGGAGGAATTCAGTTCGGCCGAAGCGTTTCTGCAAGGGTATAGCGGCCGACCCGTGGGCTGCGTGCTGCTGGACGTGCGACTTCCCGGGATGAGCGGGCTCGACCTCCTTACGACGATACGCGCGCAGCCACCCGCCAACGCGTTCATTATTCTGTCCGGCTATGCCGACATTGCAATGGCGGTGAGCGCCGTGAAGGCCGGCGCGGTGGAGGTCCTTGAGAAGCCATTTCGAAATCAGCGGCTATGGTCGCCGTTGCCCTGATCGCTGAAGGCGTGAGGTTCGACCGAGCCCGCGAGGAAGCCGGCCGCGAACGAGCCGCGGCGACGGCTGTGGCGAGCCAAATCTCCGCAGGCGATGAGCGGCTGGCGCTGGCTGCCCGACTGGCCGCCGAAACCGGCGACCCGCAATGGGCGAGGCTCTTGGCTTCGTGAGCCTCTGGCGGGTGCTCATCACGTACATTGCACGCGCGGAAGCTGCTCAGCGGCAAATGCAGGGCGAGATCGGCCAGCTTGAAGTGGAGCAGGCAGCCGAGGCAGCCAAGAGTCAAACCGTAGCCAATCTCGCCGGCGGGATCGCGCACGAGTTCAACAACCTTCTGGCTGTCGTGATCGGGAACCTCGATCTGATCGAGATGCATTTGCCGGAAGGAAGCGAGGTCCGGGAACAGCTCGAGGAGGCTCTTGCAGCGAGCCTGAGGAGCGCAGACCTGACGCAACATCTGCTCGCTTTCGGGCGCAATCAGCCACTATTTGAGGTGCAGACGGATCTGAACGCCGTGGTCGCCTCAATGAACGACGAACGTGGGCGGAGTTTTCCTCCGGAAGCCTCGCTCCAGCTGGAGCTTAGCCCTGACATGTTGCTCGTGAACATCGATCCGGCACAGTTCAACAAGGCTCTCAAGAACCTGGTTGCGAACGCAGTAGAGGCCATGCCTTCGGGGGGGCGGATCCTGATACGGACGGAAGCTACTCACGGACTCTCGCCAGGCAAGGGAGCCTCACAGGGCCGTGTTCGTGTTTCGATCAGCGACACAGGCTGCGGCATTCCCGATGACCAGCTTGGCCGCGTATTCGAGCCGTTCTTCACGACCAAAACTGAGAGCACGCATAGCGGACTTGGCCTCAGCATGGTGTATGGGTTCGTGAAACAGTCCGGCGGGGATATCGAAGTCGTCAGCAAGGAAGGCCACGGCACGACGGTCCATGTGTCGTTTCCAAGTTCGATTGAGGCGCGAGCCCCTTTGTTCCCACGGGATCAGCCGACGACCAGCCACCGCTCGACCATTTTGATTCTCGTTGTCGACGACGATGCTGCGGTCAGAGCCACAGTCGCGGCTCAACTGGCGAGCCTCGGCTACCAGATCGTTGAAGCATTGGATGGTGCCGACGCGCTTCGCCAGGCCGCCAGTGACCCCAATATTGCCCTAGTCATCACGGATCTGCTGATGCCGGGCATGAACGGATTGGAGCTAGGGCGCGAACTCTCGATCCGAACTCCCAAACTGCGGGTCCTCTACACATCAGGCTTTTCAAGGGAGGGAACAGCCGGTGAGATTGTTCCGCCGGAATGCTTCCTCGCCAAACCCTATCGCAAGCACGACCTCGCGCAAAAAGTCGAACAGTTGCTGGCTGCCGGGTGAGCATAAGCAAAAGGGAAGCGGCTCCGGCGCGGACCTTCGCTGATCGACGTGTCGCTCGCTGCACCTTCGACCCAGACCCGGTCCTGGTTTTGTT
>JALYNE010000009.1:0-3656 GCA_030773375.1 Pseudomonadota bacterium | reverse complement strand
GGACCGGGTCCAGCTTCGCGTACCGTGATTTCCGAGCGGACAGTGAGTCCACCTGACTTGAAATCACTCAAGCCACGAAGTTCCGCTTTCGGCCAACAAGCGCGAAGAGAGTCACGCAAGGGCGGTTTTGCGCCCAACCGGACGTAGGACAGTGTCACTGACCTTCCCGGAAGCGGACATTCGTTCGGTCGCGGAGGAGCTCCGCTACCGACCGATTTGACACGTTGGACCGGATTCAGGCGAGACCTGCGCTGAAGGTCTACTACAGGTGGAAAACGGCGGTTCGCCCCCCGGAGATCTGCGTCGCTTCGAAACTCAAGAGCAGGCGCCAATTCGTGGACTGGATTTCTGCGGACTTGTGAAGCCCGGGCGTGATGGCGCGCTGCTCCACAGACGCAGCCCGTGGCCTCTGTGCAAATCATCACAGCCAAGTAGCCCAACACACCCGAAATTAACCCATTTTCGCTGAAAGTCTCAGCAGGGAGGCAGAGCATTTCATGAACCACAGCTATGAAGTCTGGCTGGTCGCGCTCTCCCTCCTCGTGTCCTTCATTGGATCGCTGACAGGCTTGAAGTTGGCCGCGCGCGGTCGCGACGCTGCGCCAGCAGCCCGGACTATCTGGATCGCTGCGTCGGCTGTTGCGCTTGCCGCCGGGGCGATCTGGTCGATGCACTTCCTGGCTATGCTGGCGCTCCACGTCGGTGACGTTACCATCAGTTACGACCTTGAACTCACATTGTTCTCACTTGCTGTTGCCGTCGTATTCACGCTCGCGGGCATGGCCATCGTCGCGCGGCTCGGCGTATCTCTGGTGCCGATCGGCACCGCCGGCACCTTGATGGGGCTCGGTATTGCCGGGATGCACTACACCGGCATGAGCGCGATGAACATACATGCGCATGTCGAGTACGACCCAGTGCTGGTGGCCGCCTCGGTGGCGATTGCCATTCTGGCCTCAAGCGCGGCGTTGTGGCTCGCCTTCAGCCTCCGCACCCGCACTGCAGAGGTCGTTGGTGCAGCTGCGATGGCGGCGGCGATCGCCGGCATGCACTACACCGGCATGGCTGCATTGCAGTTTGGCGATCCCATCGATGCATTCGCGGGGCCACACGTCGGAAGTGATTTGCCGCCTGTGGCCATGGCGGCTGCTATCGCGCTCGCCACGAACTTGGTGCTGGCGATTGGCCTTGTTGCGGTGTTCTTCGACAAGAGAGCCGCAGACCAGAAGCAGCGACAGCTCGAGGCGCTTGCGGCAGCTTCTGCCAATGAGGAGCGCTGGCGTAAAATCCTCGATTCGATCCCGCAACTCATGTGGCTGATGAGCGCCGACGGTCGCGAGGAATATTATAATGCCCAGTGGCTCGAGTTTGTCGGTTTCGATCTACAGGAGCCGGGGGCGAAGAAGCGGTCGTCGCTCGTCCATCCCGAAGACCTCCATGCGCTGACGACGTGGCAGCGTTGCATCGCCAGCGGCGCGCGTTACGAAGCCGAATATCGCCTGCGGCATAAATCGGGTGAATACCGATGGGTGATCAGCCGCGGCTGCCCGGAGCGGGATAGCTCCGGAAACGTGATCCGCTGGTACGGGACCTGCACAGATATTCACGACAAGGTCCTTGCCGAGGAGCAGGTGAGGCGGACTGAAGGTCTCACCCGCGCGATTGTTGAAGCTACGCCGGATTGCGTTTCTGTCCTCGACCAAAATGGGAACATACTATTTGCAAATGAGGCTGTCGCAGGAGCCTACGGTCTTGAGAACCCGTCGATCCTGATCGGGAAGCCGTGGGGGGACCGTTTTCGCCCATCGCTACATTCCGTGCGCGACAACTTGCTTGCTGGCGCGCGGTCGGGGGGGACAAATCGTGCGACGGTGTCAGTAGCTTCTGATGACGGTTCATTGAAGTGGTGGGACATGATTATCGCTCCCGTTCGCGATCCCGGCGACGGTTTGGCTCATTTTGTGGTCACCTCACGTGACATCACGATCCAGAAGAAGGTCGAGGAAGAGGCTCTTTGGGCGGCGGGTCATGACTCCTTGACCGGCTTGGCAAACCGCGCGTCGTTGCAGAAGCGCCTTGAGCAGATGGTCAGCACCGGCAGCGGGAATGGTGAGACGTTCGGCCTGCTGCTCCTCGACGTCGATGATTTCAAGCAGATCAACGATACCCTCGGGCACGACGCTGGGGACGCGCTCCTGGTTGCCGCCGCCGAGCGCATTTCCGGCGCGGTTCGCCCGGAAGATCTTGTGGCGCGCCTCGGGGGCGACGAGTTCGCCGTCATTCTCCCGGGCGCCGGAACTCAAGAGGCAGTGATCTCTGCCGCAAACAAGATCCTGCAGACGCTGAAGAAGCCTTGGCTTTATTCGGGCGGGGTAGCCGATTGCCGCGTTAGCATTGGCGCGAGCATCTTCCCCAAGGATGGCCACGACAAAGCGGAGCTTCTGAAAAGCGCCGACATCGCTCTGTATGTTGCGAAGCTTCGCGGCCGTGCGTGCGTCGCATGTTTCTCGGCCGACATGCGCGACCAGCTTCAGAAGAAGGCGTCAATGCTGTCGCTCGCCCGGGGCGCCGTCGCAGACGATTTGATCCAGCCTTTCTACCAGCCCAAGGTCGATCTTGCCTCGCGCAAACCGGTGGGCTTTGAGGCGCTTTTGAGGTGGCGTCACCCGACTCGCGGCATTCAGCTACCCGCCTCCATTGAAGCCGCTTTTGATGATCCAGAGGTGGGTGCCGAGATAAGCGATCGCATGCTCATGAGGGTCATTGCCGATATGCGGCGCTGGCTCGATCAAGGAATCGACTTCGGACATATCGCCATCAACGCCGCAGCCAACGACTTCAGGCGTGGTGACTACGCTCAACGGGTGCTCGAACGGCTTGAGCACGCGTCGCTTCCGGCATGCCGACTGCAGATCGAAGTGACAGAGACGGTGTTTCTTGGAAGAGGCGCCGAATATGTCGAGAAGGCGCTTGAGATGCTGAGCGCGAACGGTATCCGAATAGCTCTAGACGATTTCGGAACCGGTTATGCGTCGCTCTCTCACCTGAAGAAGTTCCCGCTAGACTTAATTAAGATTGATCGCTCCTTTGTGCGCGAGTTGGAGTCCGGCCGCGACGATGCAGCAATTGTGCGCGCAATTATCCGCCTGGGACGCAGTCTTGATCTCGAGATTGTCGCCGAGGGGATCGAAACCGCGGCTCAGGAAGCCGCGCTCGTTGCGCAGGGTTGCACCCACGGGCAAGGCTACCTTTATAGCCAAGCCATGCCCTCTTCGCAGATCGCGCACTACATAGCGTCCGCTGCGTTGGTATCCGCCGCCGCCTGATCCGGGGTGATTCACAAATGCTCCGCAGGCGAAGTAGCGCCCATTGCGGACACCGGCGGTGTTGCTGAGTGATCCGCAAAGCAGACATGTCCTAGCATCGCTTCGAAGACGCACTCTCATTCGCCTTCGGGGGGAGGTGATATGATACCGGAATTGAGCTCGTTTGCTGAACGAGAGGAAAGGTGCGCAAGCATGCGCTCCGCTCGTAAGCGTGGTCTGAGAACCGCCTTGTTTTGAGCGGCGATCCCGCGATGCTTGTCCTTTTGGGCGGGGCGTGCAGTGGATGATGTCGTTGAGCTTGTGACTGGTCATACGAGTGATCGCATGACT
>JALYNE010000008.1 GCA_030773375.1 Pseudomonadota bacterium | reverse complement strand
GTAGAGATGGATCATCGCCGGGAGCTCGCCCGAAAGCATCGACGACTGTTCGCCGATGGGCCGCCCCGTGTAGAGGCCGGTGAGCTCGAAAGGATCCTCGATCCCGAGCTGCTCCAGCACCTCTTCCTCCGCGAAGTCGTCGACGCGGAGGACGACGCCTTCTAGGTGGCGGCGGAACGCTTCCGGCATCCGCGCGATCGCTTCCTCGGCCAGCCGCTCGATCGCAGCCGCATCGGGCGCAATGGTTTGACGCTCCTCCACGCCCCGCGACATAAAGGCGAAGGCGCGCCCGCGCCAGCGGACGAGGAGGAAGTGAAATGGCGGAGAAGCTCGAAGGCTCTGGCCGCACGGAGGCGCTGGCGGCGCTTGCCGGCTGGACCTTGGAGGAAGCGCGGGACGGCATCGCGCGCAGCTTCAAGTTCCGCGACTTCAACGAGGCCTTCGCCTTCATGACGCGGGTGGCGCTCGCCGCCGAGCAGGCGGACCATCACCCCGAATGGTCGAACGTCTGGAACCGCGTCGAGATCTTCCTCACCACCCACAGCGCGCGCGGGCTGACCGAGAAGGACGTGGCGCTCGCAAAAAGGATCGACGCCTTTGCCGCTTCACTTGCCCTTGTGCCCGGGGCCGATTAGAGGCGTCCACTTCCAGGACATGCGGAGCGGTGGCCGAGTGGTCGAAGGCGCTCGCCTGGAAAGTGAGTATACGGCAAAACCGTATCGAGGGTTCGAATCCCTCCCGCTCCGCCACCTCCCGTTCCCTATAGTTCGCCTTCATCCGCTATGACGCTGAAATACCGAGGGAAGTAAGTTTGATCGTTCGCGACTGAACGTGTGTGTTCGACGCAAGTCGCCAGGTGCTTTAGGGGCGGCAATAGGGGCGCTTCCTCCCCGCCCGCTCGCGGCGACCAGCCGATCTATGTTATTCCGGCGATTGCCAGCGTCTGCGCGCGGCTCGCCTTGGCTGCAATCTGGTCATTCCTGCGGCGGCGAGTAAGATTGCCGCTTTCGCCCAGCAGGATCTGCCATTGACGGAGAGGCCAGCGCAGCCTCAAGCAGTACGCACGCTCGCCACGTCTGAGTTGATCACGGCGATCGTGTGGATGGCCAGCGCGGCCGCGCCGGCGAAGGCAAAAAAGGTAGGAATGGCAAAGCTCACTCTCGAAAAGCTCGAACGACATCTCTTCGCGGCAGCGGATATTCTTCGTGGGAAAATGGATGCGTCGGAGTTCAAGGAGTACATATTCGGTATCCTGTTTCTGAAACGCTGCTCCGACGTGTTTGCGGCACGCCGTGATCAGGTTCTGCGGGAACAGCGCGCACAAGGCCGAAGCCAGGAGGAGGCGGAGAAGCGGGCCGACCATGCCTCCTTCTACACTTCGACCTTCTACGTGCCGCCCGCTGCCCGTTGGGATCGCCTCCTGAACGAGGTGCATTCAGGAGTGGCGGCCGATCTGAACAAGGCTCTGGCGGCACTGGAAAATTCGAACTCGCAGGCCTTGGCAGGCGTCCTCGGGCACATCAACTTTGCCCGTAAGGTCGGCGAGTCGGAGATCCCCGACGAGAAATTGCGGAGACTCATCAGCCACTTCAACCGATACCGCCTGCTGGACGAGGATTTCGAGTTTCCCGATCTGCTGGGCGCTGCCTACGAATACCTTATCAGCGAGTTCGCGGACTCAGCGGGCAAGAAGGCTGGGGAGTTTTACACCCCGCGCGGTGTCGTGCAGCTGATGGTCCGCATCCTTGATCCGCAAGGGGGGACCTCACTTTACGATCCCACCTGCGGCAGTGGAGGCATGCTGAACCAGGGGAATGAGTATGCCCTGCAGCATGGCGGGCCGCGCCTCCGTCTCTACGGCCAGGAGGATAACGGTGCCGTCTGGGCGATCTGCCGGATGAACCTTCTCCTTCACGGCATTCCGGACGCCGACATCCGGAACGGCGACACGCTGCTCGAACCGAAGCACATCCAGGACGGTCGCCTCATGCGCTTCGACCGGGTGATCGCCAATCCGCCTTTCAGCCAGAACTATACCAAGCGCGGTATCCAGTTCGGCGACCGCTTCCGCTTCGGCTGGTGCCCCACGACGGGCAAGAAAGCCGACCTCATGTTCGCGCAGCACATGCTGGCAAGCCTCAGGCAGACTGGGAAGATGGCGGTGGTGATGCCGCACGGCGTTCTGTTTCGTGGAGGAGAAGAGAAGAAGATCAGGATTAAGCTCCTCAAGGAGGACTGCATCGAGGCGGTCATTGGGTTGCCCCAGGATCTCTTCTACGGAACGAGCATCCCTGCATGCGTCCTTGTCTTGCGTCACCCAGACGGGAAGCCGGACGAGCGCAAGGGCAAAGTGCTCTTCGTCAACGCGGACCGCGAGTATCGCGAAGGTCGTGCCCAGAGGTTCCTCGACGCCGAACACATCGAGAAGATCGTCAGCGCCTATGATACGTTCGCTGAAGTGCCTGGGTTCGCGGTCCTTGTCAAAACCAATGCGATCATTGAGGACGAGTCTGGGAACCTGAACATCCGGCGCTATGCCGACAGCAGCCCGCCGCCCGAGCCCCACGACGTGCGCGCGCACCTCCACGGCGGCGTGCCGAAGCGGGAGATCGAAACCATCCGCCCGCACGCGCAAGCGCAGGGCTTCGACGTCGACACGCCGTTCGTGGGGCGCGATGCGGACTACGCTGAGTTCGCGGACGCCCTGGCGAAGCGGGCTGATATCCGCGCCCTCGTCGAAGCTGACCCGGGGGTCGTGACCCGGCGGGACGAGATGGTCACCGCCTTCGATGCATGGTGGTCCTCGGCGCGGTCCGGACTGGCAGACCTTCCCGAAAGCAAGCGCCTTATGCCGCTGCGGCGCGATCTCCTCGCCAGCTTCGAGCCGGCCATGCTGCCGGTGGGCTGCCTCGACCGCTATGCGCTCATGGGCTCCATCGCGGGTTGGTGGGACGAAATCCGCTACGAGCTGCGCGTCATCGTCGAGAATGGGTTCGCCGAACTCGTCGACGGCTGGGTCGAGACACTGCGCTCGGCGCTTGAGGACGAAGACGCGGACGACGACGAGGAGAGCGACACTAAGAAGGCCACCAAGGTGACGCTGGAGGAGCTGCTCGCCCATCCCTTCGTGGGACATCGCATGGCCAACTACGTCACCGAACTGTCCGCCGCGCAGGCCGAGGTGGAGCGGGTCAAGGCCGAAAAGGAAGCCTGGGAGAGCGGCGATGGAGTCGAGGGCGCGGAGGACTGGCTGGAGGGGGCCGAGGAAGGCAGCAACCTCGCCAAGGAGCTGGAAAAGCGGCGCAAGGAACTGCGCGCTGAAATGAAGGGTGACGAGAAGCGCCGGAAGGAGCTGGTCAACACCACGCCGGCCGGCAAGCCGTCCAAAGGCTCCATCGACTGGATGCGGGCTCAGGGCATGGACGTGCGGGAGTTCGAGGCTGACCTAGCAGCCATCAAACGCCGCCTCGCGCCGCTGATCGACGAGGCGGAGACCATTGACGCCATGCTCGTCCCCTATGATGAGATGAAGGAAGAGCTGAAGGCGGCGCGCGCTACGCTGCGGCGGCTGAAGGCGGCCTTCGTCGAGCGGCTGACAGCCGCGCGGGCCGAACTGAACGAGGACGATTGCCGCGAACTGGTGCTCGACATCGATCGCGAGCGTCTTTTCGAACGGTTAGAGCGCGCTCGCGTCCGTCGTGTCGGTACGCTGGTGGCAGATCTGGAGCGGCTCTGGGACAAGTACCGCGTTAGCCTTAAGAAGATTGAAGGGCGCAGGGTCGACGCGACGACACGGCTAGGCGGCTATCTGATGGAGCTCGGGTATGCCTAGTACCGTCGTATCCAATCTGGTCGAGCTGGTCACGGACAAGCAGGTCGCGGACCCGGCGAAGCCCGAGGCGTACATTGGCCTTGAGCATATTCCTGAGCGAGCCATCCGCATCGAGAAGGTCGGCGACATCGAAGCCATTCGCGGAATGTGCGTTCGCTATCGCGAAGGCGACATACTGTTCGGAAAGCTGAGGCCGAACCTTCGTAAGAGTGTTCTGGCTCCCGTAGACGGGTTGGGATCCACAGAGATACTTGTTCTGCGGCCGAAGCCGGGTCTCGATGCGTCTTTCGCCGGTCAGGTCCTACGCTCGGAGACAGTTTTCTTCGAGGCGGAGAGAATGACTGAGGGCACCCGGATGCCGAGGACATCTTGGAAGACGCTTTCAGGGATCGAAGTCTTCACGCCAGCAGAGCCTCACGCGCAGAAGCTGATCGCGGACATCCTTGATGCCATCGACAACGCGATCCTCGAAACCGACGCGTTGGTCGAAAAGCTCTTGGCTATTCGAATTGGTCTTACTGAAGACCTGCTGACCTTTGGCATTGCGGGGGGGCGATCACGCTCGGTTGCTGACGCTGAAGAAACCAGCCTGGGGCTAGTCCCGGCATCATGGTCACGCGGTGCCCTCGGCTCGATGGCAGAGACCCTCACCAGCGGTTCGCGCGGTTGGGCAAAATTCTACTCCGACAGGGGCGCGAAGTTCCTGCGCATCGGCAACCTCACCCGACAGCACATCAACCTGCGTCTTGACGATCTGGTCTACGTCACGCCGCCGAAGGGACAGGAAGGAAAGCGTACGGCCGTTCAGGAGAACGACCTGCTGATCTCGATTACCGCGGACCTCGGTGTCATCGGCTCTATCCCGCCGAGCTTTGGCGAGGCTTACGTCAACCAGCACATCGCCTTAGTCAGGCTGAAGGAGAGCGAGGTAAACCCGCGCTGGCCTGCGCACTTCCTGTCGAGCCGCCGCTCACAGATCATGTTCCAGAAGTTGAATGACCAAGGTGCTAAGGCAGGTATCAATCTTCCTGCGGTCGAACAGATCCAAGTCCCCTTGCCACCACGTGAAGAGCAGGATGCTCTCGTGGAGCGCCTCGACGCTGCCGACGAAGATGTCGCACGGTACCGGATCGAGCGTGAGAAGCTGGCAGCACTCCGCCTTGGTTTGCGTGATGACCTTCTGACCGGGCGCAAGTCCGTCATCGCGCTTCGGCAGGCTGCCGAATGAGCCAGCAGGATCGCCTGGACGAGCTGAACATCGTCGAGCGCCCGCTCCTGCGCCAACTGGGCGTCATGGGCTGGAGCCATGTCGAGGGTGCCGACGAGGACCCGAGCACCGGCCGAAAGGACTATCACTTGCTCGGCCGCGCCAACTTTCAGCAGACGCTTTTGCGGGGCCGACTCGAGGCCGCGCTGCGCCGCCTGAACCGCAACGACCACGGCTCCGAGTGGCTGGATCAGCGCCGCATCGACCAGGCGATCTCCCAGCTCGAACGGCCGACCGCGAAGGACTTCATCGCGATCAACGAGGAGCTCCACGACAAGATTGTCCGCGGCGTGAACGTCTCCGGCCCGGATGGCGAGCATGAGCGCCGGGTGCGCTTCATCGGCTTCGAGCCCGACGACAAGAACGAGTTCATCGCGATCAACCAGTTCCGGGTGGACCCGCCCGGCGCCATCGGTGACCGCGGGTTCATCGTGCCTGACGCGGTGCTGTTCGTGAACGGCCTGCCGCTGGTGGTGATCGAGGCGAAGAGTCCGGCCGTCACCGATCCGCTTGCGACCGCAATTGACCAGCTCCGCCGCTACGCCAATAGGCGCGTGCCCGACCAAGACGAGGGGGCTGAGCGACTGTTCTGGACGAACCACCTGCTCGTCGCTACCGACTATTATGACGCCCGCGTCGGCTCCGTCAGCGCACGTCCGGACGACTTCCTCCCGTGGCGCGATGTTAAGCCTGTGACCATGGAGCAGGTTCGCACCGAGCTCAGTAAGACACCGGGCACGGAGCTGGTGAAGCAGGAGATCCTGGCCGCGGGCCTGTTGCGCCCAGCGCATCTGCTGGATGCCCTCCGCTCATTTACCGTCTTCATGACGACGGATGACGGCGTCCGGATCAAAGTGGTGCCGCGGTATCAGCAATTCCGTTCGGTGCACCTCGCGTTGCAGCGCCTGCACGAGGGCAAGACCCGCCGCATGGACGGAATGGCCGATCGCCGCGGGGGCATCATCTGGCACACCCAAGGCTCGGGGAAGAGCCTCACCATGGTGTTCCTGGTCAGGAAGCTGCGCACCATCCCCGAGCTGCAACGGTTCAAAGTGGTGGTCGTCACAGATCGAACGGACCTACAGGACCAGCTCTCGGCGACGGCCAAATTGGCCGGGCAGGTGATGCGGGTCGCAAAGGGTTCCGGAGCCGCTAGGAAACACTTGGCGCGCCAGGAGCCTGATCTCGTGTTCGTCATGATCCAGAAGCTTCAGGACAGGAACTCGGCCACGGAGGGCGAGGAAGTCGTCGCGGTGTCGAAGACCGAAGTCCTGTCGGATGGCGAGGAAGGGCTCGGCCATGGCTCAAAGGCACAGACACACCGGCTGGCGCTGAAAATCGCGGAGCGGCAGGCGTTCCCCGTCCTCAATGGAAGCGAGGACATCCTTGTGCTGATCGATGAAGCTCACCGCTCCCACACGAGCGGGCTTCACCAGAACCTGCTCGACGCGCTGCCGAACGCTGCCCGCATCGGTTTCACCGGGACCCCAATCGAGGAGAAGAGCAAGAAAAAGACTCGGGAAATCTTCGGCGGCTACATCGACCGCTACCTGCTGCGCGACGCCGAGGCCGACGGGGCGATCGTCAAGATATTGTATGAAGGGCGCGAGCTTCGGGCGGACGTCACCGAGAAACGCACCTTGGACGCGCTTTTCGATGCGACCTTCGCAGGGAAGTCGGCGGCGCATCGGGAGGCGATCAAAGACCGCTACGCGACCCGCGCGCGTGTTCTAAATGCGGCCGACCCGCTAAGAGCCAAGGCAATAGATGTCCTTCGGCACTACATCACCAACATTCTCCCGAATGGCTGCAAGGCGCAGCTGGTAGCCGCCAGCCGCCAGCTTGCGGCGCAATATGTTGATGCCTTGGAGGCGGCTCGGGATGAAATCGTCCAGGCGCTCGAGGGTGCGGTCGATATCCTGGTCGACATCGACCCTGAAGCAGCTCAGGAGGCGGGCGGCGATATCGCCTTCTTGGTCGCCGCCTTCCCCCATTTGGAGACGATCAAAGGACTTGAGTTCGCGGCCGTCATCTCCGTCGATCATAACGACCTGCCTCATCTCAAGGCATGGGGGGGGGCTTCAGAGTCTAGGCAACGTATAGAGAGGTTCAAGAAACCTCTCTCCGCGGACAAGCTCGCTATCCTTGTCGTCAAGAGCAAGCTGCTCACCGGGTTCGACGCGAAGGTTGAGCAGGCGATGTATCTGGACCGGGCAATCGCGGGCGCCGAGTTGCTGCAAGCGATAGCGAGAACCAACCGCACCGCGGGAGAGGCGAAACGATACGGCATCGTCGTCGACTATTACGGAGTCGGCGGCAACCTGGCCGACGCGCTCGCCCTTTATGACCAGGAGGATCAGGAAGACCTCGCGGGCGGTATCGGCCGTCCCGAAGATCTGCTGCCCGAGCTGCGCCAGGCGCGGGATGCCGTCGTGAAGCTCTTCAGCGACGCGGGGATTGTCAGAGGACCGCAGCTCCAGCCGTATGTCGACGCCTGTGTCGGCAAGCTTAAGGATCAGAAATTTAGGGCCGATTTCCTCGTCCTGGTGAAAAGGCTCGCGGGCCTGTTCGATGCTCTGATGCCACGTCCAGAAGCGAGGCAGTTCGCGGTTGACGTGAAGCTATATGCGTTCGTCGCGAAGGCCGCTTCCAACCTCTATCGCGATCCGCAATTGGACATTCGGGGCGTCGCCCACAAGGTTCAGACCATGCTGGACGCCTATATCGAGGCGCACGGCATCGACCCGAAAATACCCCCGATCGAGATCCTCGATCCGAACTTTGCGGCCGAAGTGTCCCGCAAACCTACCACGCGGGCAAAGGCTGCTGACATGGAGAACGCGCTCCGCCACCATATCAGCATCTCGTTGGAGAAGGATCCTGCCAAATACAAGTCGCTCAGCGTGAGGCTGGAAGCGATCTTAACCAGCCACCACGACGATTGGGCCGAGCTGGCCCGGCAGCTTCAGAAGCTTATTGACGATGCGACGGCTGCAGCGCCGGACCGGTCAGCTGACTTCGGCCTAACACCGGGGTCACAGGCGCCGATATTCGGTTTACTGCGCATGCGAAACGGTGGAGCCGATCACGACGGCGAACTGGCCGAGCTGGCGGTTCAAATCTCGGATTACCTGCTCGGCCAGGCCGCGGTCCACGGTTTCTGGGACAACGCCGTTGGCCTTGAAGATGCCCGGAAATGGGTTTTTCAGCAGCTCGACTCCTCAAACGTCTTCGCATTCGAGGAGCTCGACAATCTGGCCGCGGAATGCGTGAATGTGGCTCGGGCCAATCGAGGAGCCTTCGGGCCATGAAACAGACGCTCGAGGTCGATGGATTGACCTTTCGGGTGGCGCGTAGCGCGCGACGAAAGACGATCGGCCTCAGCGTGGACCGTAACGCCTCGCTAGTAGCCCACTTACCCGAGAATACGTCTACAGCCACTGCCTCGGAAGCGATCCGGGGCAAACTGGTGTGGGTATACCAGAAGCTGGCTGAGCATCGTAGTGCGGTCAATGGTGATGTATTTCGCCGGCCCGAGTTCGTGGACGGCGAAAGCTTCTATCTTCTCGGCAATCATTACCGGCTGAAGCTGGTCGACCCCTCGCCTACCCAGAAATCCATTCCGACCATCCGATTTGTGGGTGACCGGCTGCTTTTCCGCCGCTCCCAGGTCGAGGCCGGAGATAAGCGGATTGCCGAATACTACATGAGGGCCGGGCGTCGCTTCATCAATGATGCCGTTGCACGCTGGGCGCCGATCCTGGGGGTTACTCCCGCCCAGTATGTCAACGTGATGGACCTGGGCTTTCGGTGGGGCTCATGCAGCGCAGACGGAACCTTGAACTTCCACTGGCGGACGATGCAGCTACCGGCCCGGGTCATTGATTACATCGTCGTCCACGAATTGGGGCACCTCAAGGTGCGCGATCACTCATCGGCGTTCTGGCAAGAGGTGGGCAGAGCACTTCCCGATTACCCTAGCCTCCGCGCCTGGCTTCGGCAGAAAGGAGGGGAGCTCTAGAGGTGCTTGCAATAATAAGCCTAACGTTCGGTTCTGCTTCAACGGCAATCCAGCGTGGAGTCCGGGCACCGATTGCGCAAACCCTTAGGTAGCTTGATGAACTTCGCCGCGAGCCTGATGCGTCTCGGCGAGTTGGCGCTCTAGCGGCGACCGTGTCTTGGATCGCCACAATGCTCTTTGCGTATGGATCGCCCACTCAGCAGAGGTGTTCGGCTACGAATGTCGCCCAACAGTTCATCAGCTCTCGGCGCTTTTCCAGCGCATCGCCACGACGATAGGCGCGCTCAACAGCATTCCCGATGGTGTGAGCCAAAGCCTGCTCGGCGATCTCGCGGGGGAACTCGGTCATCTCGCCGCACCAATCGCGGAATGAGGAACGGAAGCCATGGACCGTGTAGGGTTTTAACTGCATACGGCGAAGCAGCGCCTCCATCGCCATATTCGAGAGTGGCTTCTTCGCGTCTGAGCTGGGGAAGACGAGCTCGCCGCCGCGCGACATGCCCTTTAACAACGCGATTGCGGCTGCTGATAGAGGCACGCGGTGCTCCTTTCCTGCCTTCATCCGCTCCGCCGGCACGCTCCAGAGGGCCGCATCTAGGTCGATTTCAGACCAGCGGGCGTGCAGCACCTCCGAAGTTCGGGCGGCGGTGAGGATGGTGAACTCAAGCGCGCGGGCTGCGACAGCAGGACGCCGACACAGGTTCTGCATGAACTTAGGTACATCCTCGAACGGCATGGCGGGGTGGTGCCGCTTCGGCCCTTTGCGCTGCCTAGCCAGCAGCAGCTCGAGATTGCCGCGCCACAGGGCCGGGTTTTCACCCGTGCGAAGCTTTCTGACCCTGGCCGCGTTCAGGACCGCCTCGATGCGTCCCCTGACGCGACGAGCCGTGTCCTGCTTCGAAGACCAGATCGGCCGCAGGATGGCCAGAACGTCCTCCACATCGACATGGGCAATGGGCTTGTCCCAGATCGATGATGCGTAGGTCTGGAGCGTATTTCTCCATTGCTGGCGGTGCTTTGCGCTCTTCCAGCCTGCTTCGCGATCGTTGATGAGGTCGAGCGCCACGGTGGCGAACGTGTGCGATGGCTTAGCTTCGGCCCAAACTGCCTTGGGGTCGCCACCGCGCTGAAGGAGCTTCTGTGCCTCGTCTGCGCGCTCGCGCGCATCTTGAATTGAGATGCCCGGGAAGGCGCCGATGCCGAGCTCCGTCCGCTTTCCGCCGCGCGTGTAGATGATGCGCCAGGACTTCGCACCGGTGGCGGTGACGCTCAGGTAGAGGTTGTTGCCATCAGCATGCAGACCGGGCTTCATGGTGCGCCGGACCTGCAGCGGACTTAGGCGGTGGGTCAATTTCGACAAGGTGAGCAGCCTTAGGCAGCGAGCTTCCGCGCCAGCATGGCCTCTAGATCAACACGCCGTATGAGAGTTCGAGCGCCGATCTTGATCGGCGTGAGCTCGCCCTCAGAAATTAGTTTGTACAGCGTGGTCCGCCCGAGACCACAGGCGTCGGCAGCTTCGTTGACTGTGTATGAAATCTTGTCCTGCATCTTTGCGCTCCGTTCTGGTGAGCTGCTCGTAACTTCAGAGCAGCTCGCCAGAACAGGTGCTTCGGCATGTATATCTAGGTTATGCGTGCAGATTGGTGGGAGTAGACCGGTGATCTCGCCCAAAGGGTGAGCTGTATCCGATGGTGGTCGCGGCCTCAGCGCAAAGATCGCTGAGGTCGCACAAGACCTGACGCTTCTCCTCGGAGGTCTGGTCGATGCCCTGGAGTTCGCCTTCCCACAGGATCTCGAGCTTGTGCATCACGGCGAGGAAGCTGGGAGCGCTCATGTCGAGCAGCTTGTCTTGCTGCGCGGCGACGGCTCGCTCGAGCTGATCACGCTCGTGCGGCTGCGCCTGCTCCAGGCGCTGGTTCAGGTTCACGTACTGCTTGTAGGTCTTGTTCCACGCACGGGCGCGGCTATTGGCGTTCTTAGCCACAGTCGATCCTCCATGATCGGTTGCTGGTCAGAACCGGCTCGGGGTTGCCGCCCCGGGTCGGTTCGTCTCCGGAACTAGGAGTCGGCGACTCCCTCGTCAAGAGTCAATAGACCTCAAAATGAGGCGAAGAAGAGTATATACATGTTTCGCGTTCATAGAGCATAGCCTGGATGTGCGATGAATTATCACCCCTAGACTGCGAGATGGTGTGCCTGCTTGAGGCTGGGTCTAATTGTCTATCTGTCTACCCTCTCCTTAGCTAACGAAGAAGAATAGTAAAAAGAACCCACCGACTGCGGAGAACAGCCGATGGGTTCATCGAAGGTGCATAGACAGCTAGACACCTAGCCGCTGAAATGGGCGAGCAGCTCTAGCGTCTCGATCGTTGTCATTCGCCCCCCCCGTGCGCTCAACGCGGAGCTCCGCCGGATCGCCGGGGTATTCGCTGATGTGAACCACAGCCAGCGGCAGACCGTAAAATGGAGCGAATAGCCCTTCGTGACGGCGGAACTCCTCGCCGCGGGCCTGAGCACCCGCCACTTCCCAATAGCGGGTATTCCGGATGGCCCAGAGGCTTGCCCGTTCCGGGCTCTCCCAAAATGCACCGCGGTCCCACTTGCCCGGCACGCGCTGCTGGGAGAAAGGCTGTGCGCCAAGTGCTCTTAGGGCTTCGCGCAGCTGGCTCTTGCTCTTCCCTCGCATGGAGTTCCCAAGCTCCGTTTCCACTTCGGAGAGTGTGACGATGTCACGGTTGAAGACCCCGCACCGCTCCTCCAGCGCGATCGCAAGATCCTTGACCAAGTCTGTGCGGCTGTCGGCGATCAGGGCCCGCTTCGCAGCCGTCATGGGTGGCGGTGCGAAGGGGTTGAAAGCGGACAGATCCACCGTGTCTAGGAAGGCCCGGATCACACCCAGGTTCAGCTGCCACCAGTTGGCGAAGGAGGCATAATATTCCTTCTCACGCGGCACGGCTGGGGTGTCGATGTAGAAGATGCGGCGATCCTTGTCCTCGACGATGATGGGCGTGCGCAAGTTCGTAAGGATTACGAAGGTCGCTAGGTTCGGCCAATGCCGCACCGGCAGGAACTTCTCGTTCACGCTCGCGACATCGGCAGTGATCAGGTCCTTCAGGCGATTGTAGCCAATCGGCCCTACGCCCCAGTTGAGTTCCTCGAGCAGCACCAGGAGCGTCTCTTTAATGAAACCTTGAAACTGCCCTGAAACCTCCTCCGTGCTCGTCTTGCGAACGTTGTGAGGACCAAGCAGCTCGGTCCAGATCTCAGTCAGCATGGTCTTTCCGACCCCCTGATGCTCGCTGCGCAGGAGCAGAGCGTGCCGGAGCTTCTGACCGGGATGCCGAACGGTCCAAGCCATCATCTTGAGGAGGTGATTTCGCTCCTCCTCTTCGGGCACCAAATACGTGATGAAATCCTCGAACGGAGACCAATCTCCGGCCACCGGGAGCACGTCTGACGGGCGGTAGGTATTCAGCCACGTCAGTCCGTCCTTCTCGATGTACCGCTCTGCTGACGCAGGGCGATACTCCAGATCGTGAAAGGTCGAGACATAGCCGCCGTTCAGGAGAAACGAAGAGAACGGCGCCTTCGTGACGCGCTGGCGCGCGAAGGTGTTGTTGAACGCTGGCACTTTGAGGTGCTGACGGCTGGTCAGGTGGTAGAAAACGTCAGGCTTGCTGAGGTAAACCCACTCACGTGCGGTGAGCATCCAAGGCGTAGGCTCCAACGAGCCGCTCGCCCAACAGCTCTGCAGCGTGCGATCCGTCTCGAACGCCTCCAATCCGATCCCGAGGGCCAGGCTGCGCAACTTGCTCGCGTAAATTTCCCACTCCTCGCCCGCTCCAGCAACATGGCGAGCCACGCGGACGCCCTCGCGGAACAAAGTGTCGTTCCGCTCCCCCTCGGCAGCAGCGCCGAGTGCTGAAGCGGCGCCGCTAATAGCGCCGTGCAAGTAGCGGGCGAACTTGCCTGCGCCGTCGTCTTCGATTTTACCGGAGAGGTCGTGCTGCCGGGAGGAAGCACCTTTCTTATCGGCTCCGATCAACTCGAGCAGCTGCTGCGGAAATTCTGCAAACGGCACATCATCCGGCGAGACCAGCCATTGATAGCTGACTCCGGTCTCGTGAACCGAGCCAGCTCCGACAACGTAACCACCATCGCCCCGAAGATCGAGCTTCTCACCGGCGATCTTGGTCCCGTTGCGAAGTCCGCCTGGCGGCGGACGGAAATAAAGGTGCTGCCCCTTGGCCGTTTTGACTGCAGGAGTGGCCGGCAGAGACAGGCCGTCGAGCAGAGCTTGTGCTTCAGGGCTGTCCACGTCAACGACAACCAGATTGCTGGCCGCGCCGCAGATGACGCCCATGTTGCAGTCGGACTGATCCCAGCTGGCCAGTTCTTCTGCGGTGGGCGCGCGGTCCTGGAATTCCTTCCATGAGGCCAGGGCGGGAACCTTCGACTGCGGCCGGAGCGGAATGACTCGGAAGCCAGCCCGCGCGGCCATCGAGAAGCGGTTAGTGTAGTCAGAAAAATTGGGGTCGCCGTCCTGGAGACCTTCAGGAATGGGTGGAGGCAAATTCAAGATCTTTTCCTTTTTGAGCTTGGCAAAATCGCCGAGCTCCGTCTGGCGAAGAGATCTTGAACACGGAACTGCTTGCGAGCAGCGTATCTAGGCTTAGGTGTTCGAGCGCGCGTACATCCCAGATACGCGCACGTGCGCGCGCGTCTTCTGAGATTTACTTTTCGGGGAAGCCGTTCCTGACGTCGAGACTAGGATATGCTGCTCGGCGCCGTCCGTAGGAATGCTGCCCGTATGAGGCGGGGCGGCCGTAACCAAACCCACAACCAGCTACTCCGCCGCCTCCTGATAGTCTTCGACCTCGATGAGGTAGTTGGTAATCATGCCGCCGACCGGGAGTTCGCCACTCTCGGGCACCTGCGGACCGCGGTAGTGGATGTGGATTGCCGTCGTGCCCGGCTTCAGCACCGCATAACGGCTTGTGTCCGGCGCCGCGGCTGGGAACTGGTTGCGGGCGAGCCGATCGTGGCTGACGCGGGTGGCCACGATCTTCGTGTCCGCGCCAACCAGTGTCTTCGCCACATCCGGCGTGATGATCTTGATGTGGGCGGTCGCTCCCTCTCCGAACATGGCAGGGGAAAACGTCGTGAGGATGTAGTTGGCCAGAGGCATTCGTGAGGTCTTTCTCCGTCAGCGGGTTGGTTTCGAGGTGCAGGGCAGAGAACTAGGTGACGGGGTGATGAGATGTAAAGGCTGTAGAGCTATGAGCAGCATGCAGCGAACGATGCCGCGTGGCCGATGCTCCCCCGTCAGACCTCAGGTGCGTGTTCGCAACCAAAGTGCGCTCGCGCAGGGGGCAGCTCGGGATAAGCCAGGAAGAGCTGGCGGAGCGGGCAGGGCTCCATCGCACCTATGTGAGCCAGGTGGAGCGCGGGGTCGTGAACGTCTCGCTTGACAACATCGCACGGCTCAGCGCTGCGTTGCAGGTCGAGGCTTCCGAGCTGTTCGTCAGGGGCTAAGCCTGCGCCTCTATACGGCGGGGCAGGAGTACAAAGGTTTTGGAATTGCAGCGGGCGCGGGCTCAGAGTCTGTTTGGGCTGGATCGGAAGGGTAGGACCCTTTTGAAAGAGGGGGTGGGGGTCTTTGGGGGCTGACTATCTAACATTTAACCCGCGGAAATTTCTCCGATTTTCGGTGGTGTACATACGCAACAAAGCAGCCTCGGGCTCGGTTCGCGCCATTTTAAAACGTGAGCCTGATCGGCCGAGCTTCCTCAAAGTCGACGTTCTCCACGCCTTTAAGACCGATGATCGTGAGCGCCTGCGGCCGTGCAAAGCTGGACGCGGGAAGAGTTGAGCGAAGTCACGTCGGCAGGGAGCGATATGATCTGCCTAATCAGGCCCGCAGCTCTTGGCTCGATCGTATGGGACCTTGCAAGCGCTGAAAGCCTTAGCCGCGTACCGACGGCTCGGCAGCGTGCGAGAGGTACTCGAAATCCATGGAGTCGGTCTCGCGATAGCGCGCGGCAGTCATGGTGTCGTAGGCCACCGCTTGGCCCCTCGGCTTCTTGAACCGCCCGGTGGGTATGAATTTGTCGAGCAGTTCGTCCACGAGTTCCTGTGCGTCATCGGGAATAGCAGCAGCTTCGGGGAAGACGAACAGGATCAGGACATCCGGCTCGGCCGCTTCCCAATCCGGGCTGTAGGCGCGGATATCATCCGTCAGGCCAAGGAAGTCGCCCATAGGGCTGTCCTTGCCATGTCGCTTGGTGACCTGCTGAGAGATGCGGCTCAGCCCCTTGTTGAAGTCGTCCGGGAAAGCAAAGCGCAGGTGCTTTCTTGCGAGCGCTTCGGCGAACCGGCGGCGATCGGCCTCAGTCGGGCACCCTACGATCCGCGCTTCGGCTGGAAGAGCGGCAAGCAAGGGCTTCTCGATGACCATGACACGGTCGAGGTCCGCCACCAAGCCCTGTTCCTCGAGAGCGGGCACTTGCGCCACCTGCGGACTCTTCCGAATGGCGGCCCGATTTGCGGATCCTACAGAAACAAGGGGCGCTACTTCGATATAGGGGCGGCGCTCTGCATCACGAACGATGTCGCATGTCTGGCTCAAGACTACGAAGCCAACCTCATCGGTCACCACATCGAAGAGGAAATCGGCTTGGTCAGCGCCCTTTGCTTGTTGCCGTGCGTCCTTGGAAATCGGGGTGGCGGAATGGGCAAACGATACGAATGGCACCGCCAGTCCGAGCACGACGTCCCCCTGGCGCCAGTCCTTCATTTTCGCATCGACATCTTCCAGCCGCATGCGGCCTAGGGCCGGCCGGAAGATTGTTCCGGCCGGCGGCGGCTTTGAGGCTTCGTCAGAGCCTTCGTCTCGTGCGGCGGCTGAGATGTGCTGGCGCTCCCCTTACTTACGGACGGCTCCGCCTCAGCCGGCGCGCGCTGGGCGTGCCGAGGGGCAAGGTCTCAATTTCGGGGACAGGCGAAAGTCGCGCCGCGATGTCGTCGCGCAGCCCACCGGGGTTCGGCGTGTACTTGGTTTTCCCTTTCACACCCGTCGCCATCGCAACCGCGGCGTCAAATCGCTCCTCTGACAGCAGGTCGTAGGCGCTGACGCTGCCAGCCTGACGGTCGAGAAGACGCCGACGCGTGGTCTGCTCATCGGCCGTGGCGATACGGTCGATGACATCCGCAAGGTTGCGCAGGCGGCGCTCGTTGCCAGTGCTGATGGCAGCCCCAGCCCGCCATTTCTGCAGGGCGCGGCGGCTGATCTGAAGGAGTGGAGCAATTTCCTCCAGCGTCAAGCCCGAAGCGGCGCGAATACGATCAACAAGATCCTGGGCTGCAGTGCGCGCGTGATCGTTGTCGGCCCGGCCCGCACGAGCCTCAGGAATCTCGGTTACGACTTCGGCGAATACAACGCTCTCTTCGGACGCCATGACTATCCGTTCAGCAGGCCGCGGATCCGTGGTGCGTGCCGGAGCAGCGTAGGTGCGCGGCCGGGATCCGGTGATGCTGATCAGCGGAGATGTGGAGGCTGTGCCGCTGCCCCCCTGCACGAGTATGCCCCGCAGGTGTCGGCGGATCGATCCCAGATGGTCAAGCGCCAGGTTGGGTGACGGGGCTGTGGGCTGTGCGCAGAACGCCGTAGCGTCGCCGAATACCCCGGTGGTCGTCGTCATAATCTTCCTCCGTAGAGGGTGAGAAACTCATCGGTTACCATGTAGCGGAACACCGAATATGCGCGCTGAGCCAGTGTGTTGAACTGGCCGGACATACCCTTAGCCTCGAATGGATGATAGCCGGCCGTCGACACGTCGATATCCAGCACCCAGCTAGGCCCGTCGATCGGCTCAAGGACTAGAGGGTCGAAAGTTCCGTGCGGCGGAAGCATTCCCCAGCGGGCCATCACAGCGCCGTCTTCGGCGGTCATCGATGCTTCACTGATCGCGTGGGTCACATGATCGCGCAGCGGTGGAATGGCGACACCCATGAGGCTTGGGCGCACGATCTCATCTAGCCTCTCGTAATCTTCTCCCATCACGCGGCTCACGTATCGCATGCCGAGGCGCTCTCCGACGCCAGGGGCAAAGTGGCGCTCAACCGCCTGCAGCACACGCTCGAACCGTTCTATGAAGTCCGATCGCTGATTATATTGACGTGTCTCCAGAGTGATCGCCTCGGGAGCGAGGGTCACGGTCCAATCCCCACCCATGTCCGCAAAGCGCCACGCGATAACAGCGTTCGTTAGGACGTTCGGTCCGGTGGGGGCCATCTCGATGCGCAGATTCTGGCCGGCATCCTGCCTGAACACGGGATATTCCGCCCTTAGGTCCGCCTGGAAAGGTGCCACATGCGATTTCTCCTCGATGAAGAGAACAGCAGGGAACTTCACCTGGGCGAGAACTCGGGCGAGGGGCGCACGCGCGAGCGGAACGTCCGCAGGTGGAGGGCCGCCGAGAGGCGAGGGCAGGTTGTGGATAAGCGGCTCCATTGCTGTATGTGAACTATAGTGTGAACTGAAGGTTCCTGCAAGCCGCTGGCCAGTTCACACCAAAATTCACATCGGCTTGGTCGCTGGCTCAATCTCCACTCGCCCGTTGGCGCGCAAGGCATTGCTGATTTTCCGCCCCTCAAAAACCTTCACCAGGTTCTGATGTCGAAGATCGTGGGCGTACATGCATCGAAGCAACCAGATGCACTGCCAAAGGTGATCGTCGAGCGGCAGCAGCCTTATTCGGAGGCCAAGAGCGGCCGCCTCCTCTGCATCGATGACGGAACCATGCGAGTGGAAGTGGTCGCGCCCGGCGAGCTTATCCACCATCTCGCCAATTTCGCCTTCGCTCCGACCCTTCAGCATACCTGTCTCGAGGAGGGTCGTCGCGAGCTTCTTCGTCTGCGCTACGGCATCCTCAGCGGTGCGTCGGATGAGCGCGTCGACGTCGTCACCGAGTAACAGATGGGCTGAGAAGCGCATGTTTGGGGCAATGGTGAGAATGGGATCGATCGGGCCCAGCTCCGATGTAACTCCCATCAACACTTCCGTCGCAGCGAGCGCGAGGAGCGTTCCATTGCTCTTCGCCCGCCGCGGAACGATGACGCGCAGGTCGGGGGCGCAGCTGCGCAGTAAGGCGACCAGCTTCTCGGTCGCATCGGTCGATCCACCGTCCGTTTCGAGCAGTAGGTCGGTCGGCTGCGGTGCGCCGGGGCCGAGGAGCTCGGCAAGGTAGGTGTCATCCGAGGAGATGATCTGAACCCCGGGGTCCGAACTCTCGCAGTCGGAAAAATACACCAATAGGCGGCGCCCGGTGATCTCCTCGATGTCCCGGATCAGCAGCTGGCGGAGGTACCGGTCCTTCTCTGCTACCCAGAACAGCGGCGATTGAGGAGGAAGGCGCCGGGCGCGAGGAAAATAGTCGTCGTCTGAGGGTTGTGCCTGATCGCCCAGAACGCCTCCGCCAGTCGCCACCTCAGGCTCATCCATGTGGGACTTACCTGTGTGCGTCGCGATTTCCGACGATGCGTGACGCTGCGCGCAGGTCCGTCGGCGCCAGCGAAGCCTGGCTTCGAACGTGGGGATCATGTCGCACGTTGGTCGGGCGGACATCAACAAGGGAGGAGTAGTCGACCAAGACCCATCCCCCGCCCGTCGGCGGACTGCTCTTCTTGATTACCATGACGTTCTCCGCTGTCGCCCTCGCTCGATCATGCCTCGTCCGACACTAAGACGCCGTAAAGAGCGAACCCACTTCGTGGTTTCGTCTTGAGTGCGCCCAATGCGGCGTCCGGGTCAAGAGTCCCGTTGCCGTGCGCGGCGGTTAACGCTCCCGTCGCCCGCAGCGGCTCGGCTCACGCCGCCGGGCGGCAAACAGCCGCTGCTACGCGTCGCTGGAGCTAGGCCTAGAAGGGCTGAAGCATAAAGCTGAGACGTCAGCTAATGAACACCCCAGAGCGAGGACGAAAACACCGGTTCCCTTGGTCGACCTCGCGTGAGGAGAGCGGACGTCTGTCATAAGGGATTGGACCCAAGGCAGCCATTCCGCTTCCGGCCGAGGCTGTGTGGAAAGTCTCGCCGTCGCGTGTTCTGGCATGCTGACCTGCGGAGTAGTGCGCTTTTTCCGGTTCTTCGCCCCACCGATCTGAAGGAGCCCGCAAAGAGCGGCTGGGCTGCTCTGTGGCGGCTTCGGATCGCAAGTAGCGTCAGATCGGGCTCAGGCAGCTCTGATGGCGGCCAGCAGCGGGGCAATGCCAATGATGGTGATCAGCCGCTTCAGGTTGAAGGCGAGCACCTGCAGGCTCGTCTCGGTGCGCACATTCTCGAGGCCGCGCGTCAGGAAATGCGTCGCTCCCATCCAAGCTTTGATCGTGCCGAAGACGTGCTCGACCGTAGATCGCCTGAGCCGCATGAGCTCAGGCCTTCGGGCGAGCCGCTCTTCCATCGCTTCCAGCACATGCTCGTGCTCCCAGCGCCGCACCCGCCGCTGCGAGCCGGTGGTGCAACGGGGTTTGAGCGCACAAGCCCCGCAACCGCTCGTCCAGTAGAGGCGGATCGCCTGGCCGTCTTCGTTGGCAGTGGAGCGATGGGTAAGCTCCTCGCCAGCGGGGCAGCGATAGCTGTCGCGCGAGGCATCGTAGCTGAAGTCGCCCTTGCCGAAGCGCCCGTCGGCCACCGCGTTCGAGGTGACCGGCTTGACGACATGAGCGGAGATTCCGCCTGTCTCACACGCCAGCACTTCCGGTCCGCTGTAGTAGCCTCGATCGGCCACAATCTCGAGGCTGTCAGAGCCGATCACTTCCTTGGCAGCCTTGCCCATGGCGCTCAGCTGCGCGCGATCGCTGCCGGTCGTCACCACCTCGTGCGCGATGACCAGATGGTGCTCGGCGTCAACGGCCGCCTGCACATTGTAGCCGACGATCCCTGAGCCTCTGGCGTTCATCGAGCGCGCATCCGGATCGGTGAGCGAGACTTGGCCATCGGGCGCGGCGCGCAGCTGCTCATCGATCACCTTGAGCTCCGCCATGTGAGCGTGCAACGCCGCCAGCTTCTCCTGGAGATGCTCGATCCTGGCCTCGCCGGCAGGTTCGGCGGCATCGGCCTCGTCCATCTCCGCCATGTAGCGCCCGATCGCCGCTTCGATCTCGGCGAGCCGGCGAGCCATCTTGGCCGCTGTGAAGTTCTTGTCGCGGTTGTTCACCGCCTTGAACTTCGAGCCGTCGATTGCCACCACCGCCTCACCAAACAGCCCGAGCTTACGAGCCAGCAGCACGAACTGCCCGCATACCTTCCGGATCGCATCGCCATTGTCGCGCCTGAAGTCGGCGATCGTCTTGTGGTCAGGCGCCAGACGACGCGTCAGCCACATCAGCTCGACATTGCGTGAGGCTTCGCGCTCAAGCCGGCGGCTTGAGGCGGTCCGGTTGAGATACCCGTAGACGTAGAGCTTCAAAAGCACTGCCGGATGATAGCCGGGCCGCCCCATTGTCGTTGGCACCGCTCGGGCAAAGCCCAGCTCCCGAAGATCAAGCGCATCGACGAAAGCATCGACCACCCTGACCGGGTTCTGCTCGTCGACGAAATCCTCAAGCCGATCAGGAAAGAGCGTCGCCTGACCACGATCTACACCCTCGACATAGCCGGCCATCAGCCACCTCCAGAACGATGCCAGAGACTACCAGATCAACGACTTTTCACACAGCCTCGGCCAGAAGTGGACGTGCGGGTAGGCGATTGGTCCAGATTGAATTAGGCGCATTCGGCTCATGCCGAAGGCTAAGCTGGCATCACGTGCTTCTCTGTTGGGGAGATAGCGGGAGCTTGGCGCAGTTAATGTGACTAGAGATGCGCGGGTTCTGCTGCGCTGATGTCCGCGTGCTCGCGTCGAGAATGGCACCGCTAGGGTCGGCAGTAGGGTTGATGCTGCCTGCGAGGCAAAAACACCTCATTCTCAGGCTCGTAGTAGGTCAGTTCGAATTCCTCCCGCTCCGCCACACAGTCTAAGCCATTGAAGCTAAACAGAAAATAGCTCGCCGACAGGGCGCAATTCTGCGCCTTTCCCGGTTTTCGCGGTACTTGGAGACGGCACAGCGGAGCAAGAATAGGCGGGGTTTCGCCCACCTTTCTCCGCGCCGACCGCAGCTGGTACGGTTTACCCTCCTGGCCGCCTCGGCGGCTGAACATGTCTGCTTCGCGCCAATCACGGGCATTCCACTCTCTGCCCCGGCGCGCCAAAAGCAGACATATGTGCCGGAGCTGAGGCACGATTCACCTCCCTCGGGGGGCTACCTTCCTGCCTACTCGCCCGACTTCAATCCGATCGAGCAGGCCATTGCCAACATCAAAACGCTCCTGCGGCACATCGCCCCACGATCGTTCGACGCGATCTGCAACGCCCTCAAACCATCCTCGACAGGTTCAGCCCAGGCGAGTGCTCCAATTACATTCGCCACAGCGGCTATGTGCAAAGCTGAGCGGAGGTGAGTCTAGGTCCGCAATGGGCGCAAGGCGGACACAAGGTGTTCCTTTCGGCTCGACTTGCGGCGGGAACGAAGCATTGCTGCTTTTGTGAATCGCAGCCTCACGTAATCGGGCTGGGCCCCGACGGGTAATCCGAGGGGCCGGCGGTTCAGGTTGATCGGAATGTCGGCGATCGAGCCATTGCGGACGTTGGCGCGCGATCTCTAGCGGATGAGAAGTGTTTGGGTGAGAGCCATCGGAGTTCGACCCAAGGTCTTCCCCATGAGGCAGCGCTTGCCGCTCCGTGGCCGGTGTCAGCGATCAGGGCGACACCCCGCCCAAAGGCTAGCTCCCGAGAAGCCGAGTTCAATCGGTGAGCAAATTTGCGCGTCCAGCTCGACGATCCTTCATCGCATGTGGGCTGCTGGCAGCGAAAGGAGGGCTGCTTTCTCTCGCCCGCCGCACCCCTCCCGATACCACTATAGTAATCATACTGTAGTTAATTCCGCAATATGCACGGAAGGAAATCTGAATAGGCTCCGTGCTTTAGAGGTGGTGCGGCTGCGTCCGTCGGCTCGACGGCGGCAGCCTTGAGCTGGTCTCGCACGACAGAAAACGACAGGAACCAAGCAGTGATAGAGCCCTCCGCAATAAGAGTGATGATCGTCGACGACAAAGGTGTGATGCGTTCTCTGACGCGCCGTTGCCTTGAGCATATCGGCTTCACGCACATCTACGAAGCGGCAAACCCCGTCGAGGCGCTTCCTATCGCGCGCGCCAACCGCGTCCACGTAATCATATCAGACTACAACATGCCCAGGATGAACGGCCTCGAGTTTTTGGAGACGATCCGTCAGGACTTTCTGCTTCGCAAAGTGGGCTTCATCATGCTTACTGGTTCCGGAGACAGCTGCATCGTGAAGAAGGCGGAGGAGCTCGGCGCGAACGGCTACCTCGTTAAGCCCTTTTCTATCGCCGATCTCAAGGAGCGGATTGAAGATCTTTTCGGCGTGGTCACGGGTACTCGCCGCAAAGCGGCGGCGTGCGGATAGAGCCAAGATAACTACAATCTGGGGCGTTGGCACATGAAAGCGGAAGAGCCGAGTATTCTCCTGCGCGGAAGAAGCGTCCATGCTGACCGCGATCTGATCGCTCAATGGGCAGGTGAGCAGCTGATTGCGGCGGCTTTAGCTGAGAATGAGTACCGTCCTATACACCGCAAGAGGAGCAGGCTGCTTTTGGACGTCTTGCGACATTCACGTACGTGGGCGGACCTGCCGGCTCCGGTCCGCTCCACGTCGAGCGTAGCCGCGTGATCCCCCTCGTGACTGAATTCGCTTTTCCTGTGCCAGTCCCGGAGGTGCCCTGCACAGCCGCACAGCGCCTGGTGCGCACCCCGCAAGAGGAAGCTGAAATCGGAGCTCTTGCGAGTGCCCTCTACGAAGCACTCAAGTCTTGCCCTCGCACCTTCGTCCAAGGGATGCCGGAGCGTGGCAGCACAAACATTGATGGCAGATTCGACCTGAAAGAACTCGCGGCTCGAACTATGCAGATCCTCGCAGACGGCAGAAGTCAATCGAAGTCTCTCGACTGAACCGATCGAGCAGCCGCAGTTTCTGCTTAAGTCTAGGGATTTATCATGAAAAAACAGGAAGGTGAACGATGACAGCGGTCTCTACGGTAAAGGTGATGGTTGTCGAAGATTATGACAGCATGCGGGCGCTAATGCGACGCTGCCTCGAGGGCCTTGGCTTCACGAACATCCGAACAGCGCGCAGTCCCATAGAGGCACTCTCCTCTGCCCGGCGCGACCCGGTAGACCTCATCATATCCGACTACGACATGCCGGGGATGAACGGATTGCAGTTCCTGGAAAGCGTTCGCGGTCATCCGGAGATGCGCGACATCAGGTTCATCATGCTGAGCGGCTCCGGTGACCGTGAAGTGGTGCGGCAGGCCGTTGCGCTTGGCGTGGACGAATACCTCGTGAAGCCGATAGGCCCGTTAGCTGTGAAAGAGATGGTCAAGCGGCTCTTTGGTGAACTCACCTGATATCACGACGTGGAAACCACTTCTTCTGAATCAAAGTCTCGACCTGAGCATTTTTGCTGCTCACCCGCTTCCGTTTTGGTCGAATACGTCAGCGCTCTATGGGCTCTCGGCCCGTCTGCTGAGGCCCGTGGTTCACTGTCAGAACGTAGAGTTGTTGACGGAGAAGCCGTGCGACGCGTGAGCCGCGTCCGCCGCGCCGTAATATCGGATGCCGAACTCACGCTGAGAGCAGCCCCTCTCGCTGCTCTTTGATGCGAGTGCATGGTAGCTGAAGAGGGTGTGGCCGCTTTGTGAGACGAGAGTCAGTCCCGTCCGCAGCGGCCGTTGTCCGCTCATGCTGATGCGAGATTCTGCTCATCATTGGGCTCCGGCAGAAGCGCCGCCCCCGACCTGAAAGATCGCGGCAGCTTTCCGGCTCTCCTGCGCTGCCGCCTGGCAACCCGATTAGTGCCTCGATGACTTGAGTAGCCTCATCGTGGAGCAGCTCTTCGAAAAAATTCGCGGTCCCGGGAACCAATCTTCGCCATGCGCGTTGTCTCGGGATGCTCATCGCTTGCGATGGCAGCCGCCGATGATTAAATTCTTGCGGTGGCTTAATCGCCGAGGATTAGGTTCCTAAGGTGCGGTTCGGGATTGCGAGCTTAGAG
>JALYNE010000007.1 GCA_030773375.1 Pseudomonadota bacterium | reverse complement strand
CGATGCGGCCGGTGGAGCCGAAGGCGGAATGGCGGAAGGCAGCGCCGGCGGCCCCGGTCAGGGCAATACGCTGAAGGATGCTTCCGAAGAGGCAGTGAAGCATCTCCAGCAGCGCACGGACGGAAGGGGCCATGCCGGCTCGGGCGACATCGGCTGAGCTCAGCGCAGAACGCGTTCGAGAATTTCGACTCCTCTCGCCAGCGCCCGGCGTTCGCTTTGGGCGAGTTTGTCCAGCCGCCCGGTCAGGACTCGCACTCGGCGCTGGCGTCCCGTCTCGAGCAGGCGCCGCCCCTCTTCCGTGGCCGCGATGCGGACGCTACGACGGTCCCCGGGCGCGATCTCTCGCGTGACAAGTCCAGACTCGACGAAACCATCGACGAGCCGCGACATGGTCGGTGGCCTGACCTGCTCGGCGGAGGCGAGTTCGGCCAGAGACAGAGGTCCCGCGAAGACGATCACGGACAGTGCGGAAAGGCGGGGAGCACTGAGCCCGCTGGCATCATCTTCGCGCCGGAGCATACGCAGCAGCCTGATAGCGGCCGAATGCAGCCGAGTTGCGGTTTCCTCCATGCGATGATCACGGGTCATCACTTCACCTCCTTAATTAGCCAGGCTAATAGTTGGCTTTGCGGTAAAGTTAGCATCACTAAGGAGTGATCGCTATGGCTGATGTCCGTGCCACCCATCTTGCGCAGGCCGCAATCGTCATTCGGGATCAGGAGCGCGCAAAAAGCTTCTACCGGGACAAGCTCGGTCTGCGGCACTTGTTCGATGCGCCGCCCGGCCTTTCCTTCTTTCAATGCGGCGAGACGCGACTGATGCTGAGCCGCGCGGAAGGCCAGGAAACCGCAGGCAGCTCGATCCTTTATTACGCCGTTGCCGACGCGGCCGAAGCGCAGCGAATGCTCGCAGCCGAGGGTGTGACATTCGAAGAAGAAGCACGGCACATTGCGACGGCAGGCGGAAAAGACATCTGGCTGGCCATCTGCCGGGACAGCGAGGGAAACCTGCTCGGGCTGATGAGCGAGCAGAGCTCTTGATCAGAAGAACCAGGTGGGCAGAACAGCAGGACGTCGGCATCGCCATTATGCGCCTGCTTCACGGCCGTTCGGGCTGAGCCTGTCGAAGCCCTCTCCTTGGGGCCGCATCTCCGCGCGCGGTTCAAAAAGCGGCTCAAAAATGAGCCCGTTCCCCGTGAGCGGCGGCTTCCCAAAGCCCCTCCAGCCGGGATCCGGCGCTTAATAGCAAGACTTCGTAGCGCGATGGCTTCAACAGACGGAATAAGCGTCACATCCTTCCACCTGGTCGAAAAGCTCCTCGTACGAAACGGAAAGGCATGGCTTTGACAGGCCCAGCCTGAACGGTGTGGCACATGCGCGCTACCCTGCAACGAGTGCCGTCACGCTTGATCCGCTGCCTTGCGGGAACTGCGGCTATGGCTTTAAGGCAGGGTCGGGGTGGGCCAGTATCGAGCCAGGAGGCTTTATGTTCGATCGCCGCAGCTTCATGCTCACTTCAGCCGCTTTCGGATTTGCCGGACTTAGCGGCTGCGCCACCACCGCGCGCGAGGCCGCGGGAACGCGGGATCAACAGCTCGACGCGCTTCTTTCGCGCTGGTTTCAGGAGGATTTGCGCGACAACCCGACGTTCGCCACGAACCTCGGGCTCGATGTCGGGGAATTGGCTCCGCTTCGCGCGCAACTGGGGGACGCTTCGCTGGCCAGCGCAAACGAGGAGCGCGCCGAGGCCGTGGCGCGGCACCGGCAATTGCAGGCCTTCGGCGGCGCTGGCCTCAGTCCCGCGGGTCAACTCAATTACGACATCGCCGAGTTCCGGCAGTCGGTGGAAGCAGAGGGTGCCCGCTTCCGCTTTGGAACGGCGGGAGGCCGGCCCAACCCCTACATCGTCAGCCAGCTCGGCGGCTCCTACTATAGCGTTCCCGATTTCCTCGACACCCAGCATCCGGTTCGGACGCGCGAGGATGCCGAGGCCTATCTGTCGCGGCTTGAACAGTTCGCCAGGAACCTCGAGCAGGAGGCGGAGCGGATCCGCAACGATGCGTCGGTCGGAGTCATCCCACCAGATTTCGTGATCGACAAGGCGCTCGGCAATTTGCAGCGGATGCGGGGAACGCCGGCCGCCGAGACCACCATGGTGCGTTCGCTGGTGCGGCGCGCGGGCGAAGCGGGGCTCGGTGACTATGGCCCTCGCGCCATCCAGATCGTCTCGGGTCCCATCGCCCGCGGGCTGGACCGCCAGATCGCGGAGCTTCGCGCCGTTCGGCCGCGCGCCGTCCACGAAGCGGGCGTGTGGCGCCTCCCCGCCGGCGAATCCTATTACCAATGGGGAATCCGCTCCAACACCACCACGAGCATGACCGGCGACGAGGTTCATGGGATCGGGCTCGAACAAGTTGCCGACTTGCAGGGGCGGATCGACACATTGCTTCGGGCCCAGGGATATACGCGCGGCACGGTCGGTGACCGCTTGAACGCGCTCAACAAGGAAGCGAGATTCCTTTTCCCGAACACCGCTGCCGGACGTGCCGAACTCCTCGCTTATCTGAACGAGCTGGTGGGAGACATTCAGCCCCGCCTTCCCCGCATGTTCAACACTCTGCCGCGTGCTGCGGTGGAGATCCGCCGCGTGCCGACGGAAATCGAGGCGGGCGCACCCGGCGGCTATTATCAAGGCGCCTCACTCGATGGCGCCCGGCCGGGAGCCTATTACATCAACTTGAAGGACACGGCGGACTGGCCCAAGCACGCTTTGCCGACCTTGACTTATCACGAAGCCGTGCCGGGACATCACTTTCAGATCACCGTCGCGCGCGAAGCGGGCGAACTGCCGCTTTACCGGCGCACGCAGGGCTTTTCGGCTTATAATGAAGGCTGGGCGCTTTACGCCGAGCGCGTTGCGGACGAGCTTGGCGTCTATGCGGACGACCCGTTTGGCCGGATCGGTTACTTGCAGAGCTATCTGTTCCGCGCGGTTCGGCTCGTGGTGGACAGCGGCATGCACCGGAAAAGGTGGAGCCGCGAGCAAGCGATCCGCTACATGGTCGAGAACAGCGCCCGGCCCGAAGGATCCGCAATCCGCGAGATCGAGCGCTACGCAGTCTGGCCGGGCCAGGCGCTGTCCTACAAGCTCGGACAAACCGTGATCGAAAGGCTGCGCAGTGAGGCCGAGCAGGCGATGGGCCAGCGCTTCGAGGTGAAGCGCTTCCACGATGCGGTGCTGCTCGGCGGATCTATGCCGCTGACCGTTCTTGAGCGCCGCGTCCGAAGCGAGATGCGCGCCTAGAAACGATCGGTTGAGGAGGAAGCCCTAGACCCGTTCCCGGTTCGATTGAACCGGGAACGGGTCCAGTTTCCTCTGTTTGCCGTGCTTTCCGAGCCGTCAGGTGATTCCACCTGACAGACAAGCACTCCAGGCGCTTGCTCTAGACAAAGATCGACCAGCCGGTGCGCTCGACCAGCTTCTCGAGCGCGACGAGCCCGGCGGTTGAGGTCCGCGCCGCGTTGAGCCCTGGTGACCAGACAGCGACGGCGCCGATGCCTGGAACGGTGGCAAGGATGCCGCCGCCGCTGCCGCTCTTGCCCGGAAGCCCGGTCCGAAAGGCCACGTCTCCGGAATTGTCATAGTGGCCGCAGGTAAGCATCAAGGCGTTGATACGGCGGCTACGGGATGGAAGGCAGATCTCCTCTCGGGTGGCCGGCTCCGTCCCGTCAAATGCGAGATAAAGCGCTGCGCGGGCAAGCTGTCGGCAGCTCATCGCGATGGCGCACTGCCGGAAGTAAACCGAGAGCACGTCTTCCACGCGGTGCTGCAAGTTTCCGAAGCTCGCCAGAAAGTGGGCGAGACTGCGGTTCAACGAGCCGGCTTTTGACTCGGACATCGCCACCCGCTCGTCGATCGAGATGCTTGCGTCGCCGCTGCGCTCACGCAGGAAAGCGAGAATTTCCTCTACGGCGTCGTCCGCCGTGTCGCGGCCAATGAGCCTGTCACATACGGCGATCGCGCCGGCATTGGTGAGCGGGTTGCGCGGCTTGCCTTTCTCTTCTTCGAGCTGAACGAGCGCGTTGAAAGCCGATCCGGCGGGCTCACGCCCGACGTGGTTCCAAAGCGCCGCTCCAATGTGCCCCAGCGTGATCGACAAGGTGAAGATGGTCGAAATGCTCTGGATCGAGAACGGCTGGTCGCCATCGCCGGCAACATAGGTGGACCCATCAGCAAGCGCGATCGCGATGCCGAGCTTCTTCGGATCGACCTGCGCGAGCGCCGGTATGTGGCAGGCGACGTCGCCGTGCCCGCGATAGACATCGGCATCGCTCAGCACCGCATCGACGAGCGCTTGATAGTCGATCGGCGGCTGGTTCTTGATGTTCATCTCTCGCATGGCTGCCCCTTATCTTCAGAAAGCCGATCGGCGGGTAACGCCGGAGCAAATCGGTGGATGCGCGGTTGTAGGACCACATACAAGCATTTCGGGGCTTAATGTTACACAAACCACAATCGCGTCAGGGCATGCGCGCATGTGCGGCATAGCCGGAGAAATTCGTTTCGACGCCAGCATCGCCGATGCCGACGCGGTTTCCAGAATGATGCGCAGCCAGGCGCGGCGCGGTCCGGACAGCTGCGGACAGCTCATGCGGGGGCGCGTCGGCCTCGGGCACCAGCGCCTCAAGGTGATCGACTTATCGAGCCGTTCCGAGCAGCCGATGGTCGATTCCGAGCTTGGCCTCACCATCGTGTTCAACGGCTGCATCTACAACTACCAAACGCTTCGCGAGGAATTGCTGGGGCTCGGATATCGCTTCTTCTCGGGCGGCGACACCGAAGTCATCCTCAAGGCATATCATGCCTGGGGTACCGGCTGCGTGAAGCGGTTCTTGGGCATGTTCGCCTTCGCAATCCACGAGCGTGACAGCGGGCGCGTCATACTCGCGCGCGACCGGTTCGGCATCAAGCCGCTTTATTATTCGGAGAAGCCAGGTTGCTTCCGCTTCGCCTCCACGCTGCCTGGCATCGTCGCCGCAGGGGATGTCGACACCACGGTCGATCCCCAGGCGCTCCAGTTCTACATGAGCTGGCACGCGGTTGTGCCGCCGCCCTGGACAATCCTGAAAGGCGTCCGGAAAATGCCTCCAGCCACCGTTCGGGTGATCGAGGCGGACGGAAGCTCGACAAGCGAAAACTTCTGGGACCCGCCTTTCGGGCCGGCTGCAGAAGATGCCGGCAGGAGCAATGCCGACTGGCAGGAGCTGGTGCTCGCGGCGCTCCGCACTGCGGTTGAGCGCAGAATGGTCTCGGACGTTCCGGTCGGTGTGCTCCTTTCCGGTGGGGTCGATTCGAGCCTCATCGTGGGGCTGCTCGCCGAAATGGGCCAACACGGCCTTTCGACCTTTTCGATCGGCTTTGAGGAGGCACATGGCGAGAAAGGCGACGAGTTCGTCTATTCCGACCTCATCGCACGGTACTATGGAACCGACCACCACAAGCTGTTCATCCCATCCGAGGACCTCTTGAAGGAGCTTCCCGGCGCGATCGAAGCCATGGCCGAGCCGATGGTGAGCTACGACAATGTCGGCTTCTACCTCCTCTCCCGCGAAGTCGCGAAGCACATCAAGGTGGTGCAGTCCGGCCAGGGCGCGGATGAGGTTTTCGGCGGCTATCATTGGTATCCGCCGATGGCGGGCGCGAACGATCCCGTCGCGACCTATGCGAAAGCCTTTTTCGATCGGGACGCGGCCACCCTCAACCGGCATCTCGGGGCGGAATGGCGGAACGGCGGCACGCTTCCGCTCGACTTTGTGCGCGAGCATTTCGATCGCCCCGGTGCCGCCGACCCGGTTGCAAAGGCCTTGCGCATCGACAGCACGGTCATGCTTGTCGACGATCCCGTCAAGCGCGTGGACAACATGACCATGGCCTGGGGTTTGGAAGCGCGCGTGCCCTTTCTCGACCACGAGCTCGCTGAAGTCGCCGCCCGGCTCCCTTCCGAGCTTAAGCTTGCAGGAGGCGGCAAAGGCATATTGAAGGACGTCGCGCGCAAGGTCATCCCATCCGAGGTGATCGACCGCCCGAAGGGCTATTTTCCGGTCCCGGCGCTCAAATATATTTCAGGGCCTTATCTCGACCTTGTGCGGGACGCGCTGACGAGCCAGCCGGCGCGGGAGCGCGGCCTCTTCGCAACCGATTATCTGGAGTCGCTCTTCGCCGACCCGACAGGGCACATCACGCCGCTCCGAGGGTCGGAACTGTGGCAGGTGGGGCTGCTGGAACTCTGGCTTCAACAGCAAGGTGTCGGCTGATGCGCAAGCCGAGGGCCCGGCGCAGCCGCTTCCCATTTGCAGCCCATCATCATCCGCCAAAGCCGAACGCACTCGCAGAGTGCGGCTGGGGCCGCATCCTCTTCGCGCAGACGTTCGCGGATGTCGACCATCTCGTCTCGGAAATCAGGGCTGAAAATCCCGAGCAGCGCGACATTGCCATGTATGTCAGCGACCCGCACGTGCTGATCGCCAGTGCGCCTGCCGAGCTGTTCCTTGACCCATCGCACACCTATCGACTGAACTTCGCCACCTATCGGCCGTGGGACCGCAAGCCGACCGGCTTTTTCGTGCGCCGGATGATGCCTGACACCGACGCTGACGCTGTGAACCGGCTCTACTCGCTTCACCGCATGGTTCAGGTGCGCCCCGATTTCTTCGAGCAAGGCGGCGAGGCGCGCCTCCTGACCTATTCCGTCGCCGAGGACGAAGGCACCGGTGCCGTCATCGGCACAGTCACTGGGATAGACCACAGCATCGCCTACGACGATCCGGATCGGGGCTCCTCGTTATGGGCTCTGGCGGTCGATCCGCAAACCGCGCATGCGGGCGTCGGCGAAGCTTTGATCCGCTGGCTTGCCGAGCATTATATCGCACGGGCTGCCCGCTACATGGACTTGTCCGTCCTCCACGACAACCGCGGAGCGATTGCGCTTTACGAAAAGCTCGGATTTCATCGCTTGCCTGTTTTCGCGGTGAAGCGGCGCAACGTCATTAACGAGCGGCTCTTTGTAGGGCACGACCCCGCCAAGGACATGAACCCTTATGCCCGCATCATCATCAACGAGGCACGCCGCCGGGGAATCGGTGTTGACGTGATTGATGCCGAAGGCGGGCTGTTCCAGCTTTCCTGCGGTGGACGGACGATCCGCTGCAGGGAGTCGCTCAGCGAACTGACGAGCGCCGTCGCGCTTTCAATCTGCGACGACAAGGCGATGACACGCCGGATCGTCGAAGCGGCGGGAGTGATCGTGCCGGACGAGGTCGAGGCTTCCGACCGCCGGGCTGTGGAGGCCATGCTGGAGCGGCACGGCTCGCTCGTGGTGAAACCCGCCCGGGGCGAGCAAGGGCGCGGCGTCGCTGTGGATCTCGATACGATGAAAAGCGTCGAACGGGCGATCCAGAACGCTCGCAGCCACTCCGATCAAGTGCTGGTGGAAAGCTTCCATACGGGCAACGATCTTCGACTCATCGTTATCGGGTACAAGCTCGTCGCCGCAGCCATACGCCGGCCGGCCGAAGTGGTCGGCAATGGCCGCGACACGGTCCGTCAGCTGATCGAGCGGCAGAGCCGCCGGCGCTTGGCGGCCACGGGCGGAGAGTCCAAGATCCCGATGGACGCGGAGACGGAACGTTGCGTGGGCATGGCGGGCTACGCGATGGAGGACGTTCCTGGCAAGGGCATTGCCTTTCCCGTCCGGAAAACAGCCAATCTTCACACCGGCGGTACAATCCACGACGTCACCGACCGCGTCCATCCGAGGCTGGTGGAAGCGGCGGTGAGGGTCGCGCGGGCGATAGAAATTCCGGTGGTGGGCGTCGACTTCATCGTGAAGAGTCCGTGCGAACCCGATTACGTCTTCATTGAAGCCAATGAGCGACCTGGGCTTGCGAATCATGAGCCGCAGCCGACGGCGGAGCGGTTCATCGACCTCCTCTTTCCGTTGACCATGCCCGCCGTTGCGCGCACCAGGAGGGCCGATGCCGCTGCCGAACATTGATACCGACTATCTGAAGGCGCAGCTCGGCCGATTGCTCTCTACCCCCAGTCCCACCGGCTACACGGACACCGTCGTCCGCTACGTTTCCGAGGAGCTGGAACGGCTCGGCGTCCCCTTCTCGATCACGCGCCGCGGCGCGATCCTGGCGCTGTATCGCGGGCGAGAGCTGGAGGGCGCGCGCGCGATCGTCTCGCACCTCGACACGCTCGGCGCGACGGTGAAGATGATCAAGGACAATGGCCGTCTCGAGCTGGTGCCGATCGGCACCTGGTCCGCACGCGCCGCCGAATATGTTCGCTGCACCATCTTCTCCGATGAAGGTTCGTTCCGTGGCACCATCCTGCCGCTCAAGGCCTCCGGGCACACCTTCAATCAGGAAGTCGACACGCAGCCGGTGGGTTGGCAGCATGTCGAGGTCAGGATCGACGCAGATTGCTACGACCGCAAGACGACCGAAGCGATCGGCATCAATATCGGGGATTTCGTCGCGATCGATCCGGGCACCGAATTTCTCGACAATGGCTATATCGTCTCGCGGCATCTTGACGACAAAGCCGGCTGCGCGGTGGCACTGACAGCGCTAAAGGCCATGGTCGACGGGAAAGTGCGTACGCCGGTCGACATCCACTTCATCTTCACGATCACCGAGGAAGTGGGCTCCGGCGCATCGTCCGTTCTGCTCGAAAATGTCGTCGCCATGGTCTCGATCGACAACGGCACGACTGCGCCTGGCCAGAACAGCTCCGAATTCGGAGTCACGGTCGCGATGGCCGACCAGGTGGGCCCGTTCGACTACCACTTGACGCGCAAGCTCATTCGCCTTTGCGATCGAAACGGCATACGCCACCAGCGCGATGTCTTCCGCTATTATCGTTCGGACAGTGCTTCTGCCGTCGAAGGCGGCGCTGACGTCCGCACGGCGCTTATCACCTTCGGCATCGACGCGAGCCACGGCTATGAGCGCATCCACATGCACGCGCTGAAGTCACTGGCGGAGCTAACGGTGCTTTACGCCTCGAGCCCGGTCGAGATCACCCGGGACATCGAGGAACTGGCCGGGCTCGAGGGCTTCACGGAGCAACCAACGGGACGCGCCCCGCACAGTGAAGACGATCCTTCGGCCCATGACGGGCCGCCCGCTTAAACGAAGCAGGCGGGATCGCCAGAAGCGGTCGTCAAATTGCTTTCCCGGTCCGAGGCGTCGGCGACGATGAGGGGGTCGAAATCTTCCTCGGGCGGAAGCTCGAGCCGGGCCGGATCGTAGGCCGCCACGCCGCTGAGGCGACGCCAATCGATTACGCGCATTGTACGCCCGTCCGTCTCGATGATGCCGGACAGCGAAAGCAGCGCCAGCGTCCGTTTGACACGGCACAGGCTGGTGCCGAGCGCGTTGGCAAGCTCGACACGGGGGATTGGAAGCTCCTGATCTCTGTCGACGCCGCGGCGGCCGAGCTGGTAGCCAAGCTCGCAAAGCAGATAAGCCAGCCGCGCCCGGCTGTTCCGCCTGCCGGTGTCCACCGCACGCTCGGCGCCGATGGCAGCAGCGAGCGCGCCCCGTACGGACCATTCCAAATCGCCTGACCGCGAGCGCGCGAGCAGAAAGGGAAGCGCCACAACGGATGCCGGCACTGAGGAATATTGTGTCGCCACGAGATGCTCCAAGAAGCTATGCAGCGGAGGCCGCAATCCTTGCTTTCTTCGTCATCTCAACTCGTTGAGCCGCCTTAACGTTCCTTAAAATCACGTTAACAATGATCAGCCGCGAGCTCGCGCTCGCCGGCAGTCTTCGCGCTTCACCTGCTGTACCCTGCCGGCAGCAAAACAGCAGATCAGCCGCGCCAGCGAACGCGCAGGAGCGATTACCTGAAGCGGCTGGTATCCAGCAGGACCGGTGAGCTGAAGGCCAGCCCAGTCAAGGGGCCGTCAACCCACCTGACGACGGCCGGAACAAGGATGCCGCCCTCAAATCTGACGTGAACGGTGGACATCGGCTCGAGACCGACCGGGTCGTCGCCCATGAGGCCGCCCGCGGAAATGTTGTGAAGCGCAAAGCTGTGCGGCGAATCGTCGATCAGCAGCTGCAGCGTTCTGCCCGCGGCCTTGATTCGCTCGTCCTGCCGCCGCTCCTCCCAGTTGATGTGGTCCGACAGTCCCATCGCACCTGCATCCGGCCGTGGGGCCGGCGTTTGCGCCGCACCGGCGGCACGCCCGTCAGCAGCGCCGGCTCCGCTCCATTTCGCTTCGGCCAAGGCGACCGCCGTGCCGCAAAATCCACATTCGGCCGTGATCCGGCCTACATACCACTGCGCCCGCCCACATCCGGGGCAGCGATTGCTTTCGTTGGCGCGATAAACGACGTGATGGCCGCGCGCGGACAGCTCGAGCCCGAAATCCCGCTGCGCTCTCTGGTAAATCATCACTCCGGACATCTGAACGCCTTCCTCTTCTGCAACATTTTCAGCCATCGTGTCGCGCTCCGCCCCACGGGCCGAACCCAGCGACCATGCGGAGATTGAGCTTGAAAAGTCGTTACCGTCGCGACGGGAAGAGCAGAAAATTACCGGATTCTTTTCAGGCAGGCCCAGCCGAGATCGTCAGTCCCGAAGAGCCTTGGGGAGCGCGCAACGGCCGAACCGACTCCGACGGCCTCGGTGCCCGCTCGCGAAGGGGCCCCTCCAGCCGGTCCAAAGACCCTAACCGCAGGACCCTTCCACCGGGCGCTGCGGGCAAACAGATTGCTTGTTAGAGGCGCCGGGCAAGGGAACGCGAACCCCGCACATAAGTTGGTTCGCGATACTGCTTACACGCCCGGGTGGCGCTGGCGGTGGAGGGGGAGCAGCGACCTTTTCCGCTTGTCCAACGCCTCGATGAAGCCAGCTCGGGTGGCCTGTGAAAGAGGGTGAAGATGAGTCGCTTTTTCTTTGGTCGTTCCCCAAGTTCCGGGCCGAGTGCTGATCCCACGGAAGAAGGAGATGAGGTTGCGAGCGCACTAAGGTCGCTGATCCAGATTCAGTCGATCACCGCTTCCGCCATTTTCGCAAAACTCGTCAGCAAAGGCGTTCTGACAGCCGACGAGGCAGCAGATTATATGAGCGAGATCGCCCAGGCCCTCGAAATCGACGTGAGATCCTCTCTCGGTGCCGGTGCTGCGAACATGCTTCGCTCATACGGCCAAGCGCTGAGCGCGGCTGGCAAGTGAAAGCTTGACGGCAGCGCGAGCGAAGCTCTCGTTGCGGAGGGTAGCTGCCTGCGCTGGCGTGGCTTCACGCGATCAGCTGTGGCAGGAATGTCGCACCGCTGATCTATGTTACATTGACCAGGAACGGACCCGACTCACCGGCGTTTTTCCCTTGTACGCGAGGGGATTAACCATGGCCGATGCTGCATACAGTTTCTTTTTCGTCGCTGTTTTGCTCGGAAGTGCTTCGCTGTTCCAACTCACCGTGCAGCGCGAGTGGCATCGGATCCGGGCCGCGCTCCGCGGCGAGCGGGTCGACGGACTTGTTCTTCCCGCAACGGCTGGCCGAGTCATCGTCTGGGAGCGGCCGCAGCCAATCCTTCAGCCGGTTCACATCAGCATCTGCCGTCTCTGATCCGTCCACCCGATTGGGCCGCACGGGTCGGCGCTCCACTGACCCCCGCCAAACCTCGGAGCTGACGACGAAAGCTCTACCTGGCTCTCTTGTACGGCACGAAGTCGCCGAGGAACACCAGTCCCGTCTGCATCCGCGACCCTGGATCAAAAAGCTGCACGACGTCGATGCTGCAGAGCCGCGAGGAATGCGTCCGGGTCACGAGCGTATCCCAGCGGTCCAGGCTCTCGCGGCCTGCGCGGGGACGGTTCACGTAGATGGTGCCGCCGGTATCGTAGATGATCGCAGTGCGGTCGATGATCTGGCTTGATCGGACATTGCGAAGGTTGATGCAATTGACCGGTTCGCCAGCGACGCGCCCGTCAAGAGCGCGCGCGAGCCTCGCCTCCGGCTCGAGCCGGGGAGCAGCGTAGGCGGCAGTGCTTGCGATCAGGAGACTTGCAGCGAGAGTTGCAGTGATTTTGCGCATGTCCGTTCTTTCCTTGATTGCGAACCTTGCAAGGATTTTGCTGAACGGAAGCTGAGTGCGCGCCGGGAGCCGCAAGCAGGCCGCGGCGTTAGGGCTCCACAACGCCTGCAGGAATACGTCCATGGACCCGAATTTAGGAAGTCTCGTCCTCACCGACCTCGTCTTGTCTATGATCGACGAACTCGACAGTTTGGAGCCAGGCACACGCGCTCGCCTTTACGAGCGAGCGATCAACAAGGCTGAGAATGCGAACCACGTCCGTGTACCCGAGGTCGTCGCCGCCCTCCAGGCCATGCGGGACGGGAAGATCGGCACCTGACCCACATCGCGGCGGGTTCCGCCGAGGCAGGCCTGGAGCAACCACGGGGAGCAGGTTCAGGTCGCGAGCCTTTCCGCCGCGCTGGCACTGCCCTGGAGGTCAGCCAGGGAACAGGTGCAGGTGTGAGGCGTCAAGCGCGTAGCCCGCCTTCAGAACGTTGCCGCGAACAGGAGTGGATTTGATGACTGTGTCTCTCATCGAGCTTGAGGCTAGGATCAGCGCATTGGAAGTCGTTCTGGTGTCGCACATCCTACAGTCCAATGTGGCCGACCCCGACTTCGATCCGCGCGCGTTCGCAGCCGGCAGGCGCGACGCTTGGGCCGCCATCGGTGCGGCAACATGCCAAGGAGCTTCAGACGGAGAAGAGAAGACTTTGCGAACGCCTATGCGGCGGCGATGGAGCGGCTTGGTTACCTGCTGGTGACGCTGGCCGAGCCCGTTCAGGAGGCGATAGACGAGGTGAGGAACTCGCTCAGCAGCGGAGCAGCGACAGCCGGGCGGGGCGAGCCTGCCACGAGCAGCTAGCCTGACATCCGCTGCTGAAGTCTGCCGTCGATGATCTCCCGCGCACCGGCGCTGCTGCCAGGAGGCGCAGTTCCAGATCGTGGATGCCCCGCGAGGATTCGAACCTCGATTGACGGAGTCAGAGTCCGTAGTCTTACCATTAGACGACGGGGCATCAAAAACGGCGGAAATCCGCCATTTCTTGCGTCCATTCCGACGTTTGGAAAGTCGGAATTCCGACTTTTGGCTCCGGAGTGGACGGGCGGCAGTTAGGATTTCGGCTGCTGCCCGTCAAGCCTCGCCGACTTCACGGCTTCAATGGCAACGCTGCGAAGCACGGCGAGCCGCAGTTCCAAGCGGTCGGTCAGCGTGCGACCGCCGGCCTCGACCCGACTGAGGTGCGAACGCTCTACGCCCATGCTGCGGGCGAACTCGACTTGAGACAAGCCGAGGGTTTCGCGAAAGGCGCGCAGATCGCTGCCGGTCATGCCTGCCGCTCCCTCTCCTGCTCGGCGGCGCTGCGGGCTTCGAGGCGCTGCATGGCCATGGCGACGGCGGCGGCGGCCATGCGGCTGTTCCTGGGCATGTAGGTCTTGAGGATCTTCTTGGTGCGGTCGATGTCGTGGCCGCTGATGGCCACGATCATATCGATCGGGACGCCGAGCTCGCCATAGATGCACATGCCTGTCCGCCGCAGGTCGCGGAACTGCACGTCCGCCAGCTCGGCCGCAAGCTCCGCATCCCCTGCCCGCTCCGCCTTCTCGCGCGCGAGGTCGGCGGCGGCGCGGAACTGGCGCTGGAACTTCCATTGCGGATAGGGGCGATCCTCGTCCTCATCCTTGATGAGGGCGGTGACCTTGCCGCCCGTTGCCTTGTTCTCGGCAATGGCCAGCTCGATCGACGCGCGGGCGGCGCCGGCAACCGGAACCTCGATCCATTCGCCGGTCTTGTGCTGGCGCAGCCGGAAGCCCATCACGCGGCCGTCAGTGCCCGCCAGGACCGGGCGCGCCTCGGGGGGCACGTTGTGAAGCTCGCGCCAATTGAGCTCGGACAGGCGGAGGATATCGCCCTGGCGCTGCATGGTGTTCAAACCGATGACGATGCCGAGCGCGACGGAGGGGCGCGGCGGGTCCAGCTCCAGCGCCGCGTCCATGATGGCGGCGACGGCCGCGCCGCTGGTGATGGCGGCGCGGGGCGGCGGCTCGGGGATATGCGCCTTCGACACCGGGTTCTCGGCGATGAGATCGTTGTCGCAGCCGAACTGCATGAGGACGCGCAGGACGCGGAGGATGGAAGCGGCGCGGTGCAGCTTCACACGGCCGTGCTCGTCCGGCTTCAGCAGCGCCTTTTTCAGCGTCTGGACGCGCAGCCTCGTGATCGCGCCGAGCGGCGCCTTGCCGTCCTCGGTCCAGGTGCGGATGCGGCGGAGGCAGCTTCTATATTCGTGCTGCGTCGTCGCGGCGAGGGTGGGGAGATGCTCCTCCTCGAACTTGTCGATGAGCGCGCCCATCGTCGCGCGGCGGACATGCTGCTTCACCGCCCGCGGCTTCGCGCCGCCGAGCTTCCAGCTCTCGATTTCCTCGTTGCGGCGCCGCGCCTGGCCGATCGCCGCCTCGATGTCGCCGCCGAGGGCGAGCGCCGTCCATCCTGCCTTGCGCTGCGAGGGCGAGGGCTGCCAGTAATAGCGGAGGCCCCTTGCCGTCTTCTTCGGCGTCAATCCCGGGATCTTCAGCTTAGCCATTGTCAGTCCTCCAAGACGGAGCGGACGCCCTTGATGAGGTCGCCGGTTTGCTGGCGATGCTCGATCAGCACGCGGAGCGTGTCCCTGAGCACGCCATCCTTGACGGGGCGGCGGGGATCGTCGGTCGCCCAATAGCGGGTCGCGCGCGGGCTGACGCCCATGCGCTCGGCATAAGCGCTCTCGCCAAGCAATTCCTTGGCGCGCGCGACCAAAGCGGCGCGAAGCGCGTTGCCGGTCGGCACATTCTCGGGTGCATCGGACATTCGGGGGTGCGTCCATTTTCGGCAGGCTCAATGCATGCTTTCAGGTTCCCATATCAGGAACCGGAGAAAGGGTCAACGGCTCAGTGCTGCGCGAACTTCATCGGCGAGCGGCGTGTCGAAGTAGATCGAGCCGCCGTCCCTCCTGCCTAGCCCAAGCGAGCAAAGGTGCGCGCCAGCGGTGAACATCCACGATCCCCAGCGTTCGCAGCGTCCCATAAACAGGTCGCGCTCAAGGGGCGTGAGGCTTGCTGCTATCTCCCTCGCATCCCTAAGCTGCATCATCGGCTCCTGTTGCTGCGTGGGCGCGGAGATAATCAAAGCGGCTACCAGGGTGCCGGACGAGCAAGTTCTGCCGTTCCTCCTTGGGAATGGCGGTCCACTCCTTGTCAGAGAACTTGCGGCCGTCGCCGAGCGTGATCCTCCATTTAGCCATTATCATCGGCTCCCTTCGCTGGCGGGGTGGTGAGGGCGATTGGCAGAGGTGAGTGCTTGGGCTTGGCAGCCTGTTTGGCGCGTATCTTCTCGACGCACGTCCAGATGCGAGCCAGTTCGGTTTCACCCGCCGAGTGCATATCCAGCCCTGCGGCGAGGCAGTAGGCAGCCAACGTCACCATGACACCGCCAACCTCTTGGGAGGGTTCTCCGGCGGGGCGCGCGGCGACATAATCGCGCAGCGGAACGACGCGGCCGAAGTCGTATCCTCCCGTCTGTAGAAGCTCTAAAACCTCCTCTAGAAGCCGGTCCCCGCGTTCCACCATGTCAGAGCTGATTTCAGCGCCAAAGCACGCCCCCATCCAAGGCTGCACGCGCTGCTGAAACGGAGGCTTCTCGACATCCACCGAGGGGGTGCGGAGAGCCGGGAGGGCATCAATCCTTTGAAGTAGGCCGAAGATAACATTCCCGTCCTCGGACCTGCGCGGCGCACCCTTTGCATCGAGAGCTTCATGCAGCGAGCGAACGAAATCATCGCCCATGAGCATACTGGCAGCCGCCAACTGCTGTTGGAGCCGTTCGCACATCGGGCAAGTGTTGGGACTATCCATGCGGCGATCCTGTGAGAGGGAAACGGGCGGCGGTAAAATCAGGAAAACCCGCCGCCCGGTTGGCGCACCGTGCGCCGAACGGGGCTAGTGGCTGCTGACGCGACCGCCGTTGACGAACACGTCACGGGCCGCATATTCGAGGGCCGTCTGCGCGGCTTCCAGACCGTCCGCGAAGGTGTCGGCGTTGCCATGCTTGCGGCTGCCTTGGCCAATCGCGAAGCCGATCGCGGCGGCCATGATGACGATCACGGTATGACCATCGACGCCCCGCCCGATGTGACGGCCGATCAGCGCTTCCAAGTCGGCAGCCAGCGCGTTGCTGTTGGGATCGGACTGCGCGGCGGCGCAGTGCGCGGCACCCAAGGTGATAAGCTTTTCGGCTTCCGTCATGCTGCTTGCTCCTGCGGGGGTGCGAAGCCGTAATATCGGGCGGCTTCGAGGTAGAGGGCTTCGATGCGGGAGGCGGGCTCGCGCCGCTCGGGGCGGAGCGCGAACCATGCTTCGCGCGCGGCGGTCGAGGCATGTGGCCGGGCGGCGGGGTCGCCGAGGTCGGCGGCCGTGCGTTCCCATTGGTCGACGCGCCACAGATAGGCGCGCGTCCGGCGCTGCTGCTCCAGGCAGTCCCTCAGCTCCAGCTCGTCGCAGAAATCGAGCAGGATCCAATAGCGCCAGTGGACGCCTTCGAGCCGCTCCATGCGCTGCGCGGCTTCGGCCTCGTTGAGGCGGCGGCTGCCGATCTGGCGGGGGTAAGTGTGGCGGCGGAGCGCAAGCTCGCGCCTTAGCTCCCTGATTTTGGCGTCCCATCCGATGTCGCTGCTCGTGCCGGTGCCTTTGAAGTCGGCGCGAATGGCGAGCAGGATGGCAATGTGGCGCTCGGCCTCCTCCGGCTTCATCCGCCGTTCCTGCACGAACATCGGGTAGGCGCGGCGGCGGCGCTCAAGCTCCGCATCGATCTCAAGCAGATATTCGTCCGGCTCCACCTTGTAGGGCGGGCGGCGCGACAGCCCGCTCATCAGCGGAAAGTCGAAGCCGAGGGGCTGGAGCGTCATCGGATCAGCCCTCCTCTTCCCCATCGCCGAGTTCTGGCTGTTCATCGAGCGCGCGGGCTGTGATCGAGACCGCTTGATCCAGTCCGGCCGTGATGACCCCGTATGGCTTCGGCTCGCTCGGCCATCCCAGCGGGCCGGGCCCTCGCTCTCTCCATCTGCGATGCCGTTCAGCGTCCTCGGCTGCGAAGTCGCGACGCCACATCCAATATGAGCCCGGAATGTTGCAGGTTAGGATCCAGCCCCACCGTCGCAGGTAGTTGCCCTTAAGTTCCTCAACCCGCGCTTCCGCTTCTTGGATTTCCTGATGAAATGTCACCGTCCCCTCCCGAAGTTTATCTCGATGGTGATGCCGAGCCAGCGGAAGGCGAGGGACCAGCCCTCATAGAGCGTCTCGACGTAGATCCCCTGGTCGTAGTCCGTCGACCAAGGCTGAACGTCGATCGATGGCAGGAGGCGTTTCATGCGGCCTTGCTCCGGGGCCGTGACATGGCGCGGCGGTGGCGGTGGGTGCGGATCGCGTCGGCGCTGATGATGCCGTGAGCGACGGCAAGTGCGACGGCTTCGATGCTGTTGCGCGCGCCGAGGCGCTCGCGGATGCGGCCAAGACTGGCTTCGACGGCGGCGCGCCCGATGCCGAGCTCGGCGCCGGCCTCGGTCGCGGTGAAGCCGGCGGCCGCAAGCTCCAGCACCTGGCGCTGGCTGCGGGTGAGCTTCGGCGACTTATCCACAGCTTTGTTTGCGGCGGCGCTCATCGGGCGGAACCCGGCGAGTCGCGGCGTGTTTCAGGCCCACAGTCCCGCCGTTCGCGAGCCAGCCCCCCCCCGCTCCCCCGAACGGCGGGACTTCCCTGTCCGGGACCATCGCGGCGTTCATAGCCAGAACCACCAAGCGCAGCCGAGCAGCGCCAGCGAGAGGCCGGCGAGGATGAGGGCGTAGACCAGGAAGGCGCCATCGGCGACGCGGGCCTCGCGCGCCAGGCGGGCGTCATGCTCGATCCAAAAACGATCTGAGAGCTGGCGGCGGCTGCTCCAGGGCGTGCCCATCGCCTCCCTGTGCGCTTCGTTGAGCCGGGCGTAAGGATCGACCATCATTGGACAGCCTCCGGCTCGCGGAATTCCCCGCCGGTGACCCGCTCGGCCCAGTGGTTCATGCCGTTGCAGAACTCCTCGTAACCTTCGTAACCGAAGGTGGCCACGAGCGTTGTTCCGTCAACGTGGTGGAGCGCGATCGACATCACCGGGCCTATGCCGGGTATGTGGTGTGCCCCAAGGCTCATGCCGCCAAATTCGCCGATCGTCGGCGGCGCAATTTCAGCCTCAGGCTTCTTGACGACAAAGGTGCTCCGCAAGGTTTCCATCATGGGAGCGGTGATGACGTCGCCATCCCCGGAAGCGGGAGCAGAGCGTAGCGCGCCCGCTTCCGAGGTCATGCCGAGCGCTTCGCGGCCTTGCTCGCCGGGCCGTCCCCCGGACGCCCCGCTCACGCGGCCCTCGCCGCCGCCGCTTCGGGCACGTGCCGGGCGGGCAGTTTCTCGAGGAGCTGCTGGAGGGCGCGCGCGTGGATGTCGCGCAGGCGGAGCGCGTCCGCCCGCGCCACGTCCGCCTTGCGGGGCCGCGCGCGCCCCGCGACCTTGCGTTCGAGGGCTTCGAGCTCGGCGCGCTCTTGGGGCTCAAGCGGCGTCGGATCGAGCAGCTCGGCAAGCGCGACGTTGCGGTTGCCGCTGGCGATGCCGAACATCGAAGGGATCGAGATCAGGGCATCGTCGCCCCGGCGGAGCTGGATCCGAACGGCGAGCGTCTTGCCGCCATGCTCCCACAGCGCCCAGCTGCCGACGTTGGGGAATGGAGCCGACTGCCTCAGCATGACTGAGGACCTTTTTCAGTCGGCGACATCGAGGCTTCGCGGATCATTGATGATCCTCCGTTTCGTCTTCGATGGTCAACCGGAAGTGCTGGCCGGTCTCAGTTGTGATGACGATTTCCCCGACGCAGCGAAGCACGTCGAAACCGGCGGGAACGTCGAAGCTTTCTTCAAGCGCGGCGCCAATGGCCTCAGCGATGGTTCCCGGCGTGTGGAGTAAAGCCGCATCGGCTTGTCCGAGCCTCGCCTCGGAAGCGGGAGCAGAGCGTCCTTCGACAGGCTCAGGATGACCGGGCTGAGCGCCCGCTTCCGCAGTCATGCTGTGCCTCCCTGCTCGTCCGCCAAGAGCGCGAGGCTCTCGACCGGGACGCGGTTGATGTGGGTGACGTTCGCAGGCGCGATGTCGTTGGCTGCTCCGTCGTAGTTGCCGGTCGCGCTCAGACGGAGGGTGTCGCTGGTTGGAAAGCCGCACAGCCACCGACCATTCATGCCGGTGAAGATATGCTCCTCGACCAAGCCCATGCAGCGCGTGTGGGTGAGCGTGACGCCTTCCTCAAGATGAGGTTCCAGGACGGCCAGCGCGGCCTCATTGCGGGCGTAAGCTTCGGCTCGCCTCGCTTCACGATCGGCCAAAATGGTGCTGGCGCGGCTTCCCCCGGAAGCCGCTGCGGATCCAGCACCATCACTTTGGTCGATCTGGTTCATGCTTGCCTCCCCTCTGCTTTCGCCAGAGCCGCCCGCAACGCTGACCGTTCTTCGAGGAACAGAGGCTCAGCGACGGCAGCGGCATGGTTGTCGATCACGGAAAGAAGTGCAGCGGCTGCTGAGCGGACATCCGGTGCAGCGCGGATCAGCCAATCGTCCTCGATCCTGCCGCTGAGAACCTCCGCCACAACCTTAGCGACGAAGGGCTGGTCTGACGGAACGATGATCTGCCGTCGTCCGTCGCTCCACTGGCCAAGGTCCCACGGACCGGGCGTGTGCCTCACCGGCCCGGAAGCGGGAGCAGAGCGTAGCGCGCCCGCTTCCGCACTCATGCCTCCTCCTCCCTTGACCAGCCAAGCCTCTCGGCCGCGTCCAAGGCAGCCAGGGCTTCTTCGATCTGGTTTCTCGCCCGCCGCAGGTAGTAGCGCGCATAAGACGGGTCGCTGAGTTCGCCAAAGCCGTTGACGATGCGGCCGTCGAAGTAGCGGATATCCTCCTGCGCCTCATCGACATGGCGAAGCAGGGTATCGACGTGCTGCTTGGCCGTGATTGGCCCCCGCCCGCGAGAAAGAGCAGAGCGAAGCGCGCTTTCGTGCGATCCGTTCATGCCACCCGTTCCTCAGCCGGGGCGCTGAGGAACGCCGCATTCTGATCGAGCCTGTCGGCCCAGGCGGCATGCTCGGCTTCGGTCTCCGCTTCAGCCAGCTGCGGGAAGGCGTTGTCGAACCATGCTTCGACGGCGGCGCGCGGCCAGCGGCTCTTGGCGCACACCGCCTGCCAGCCCTGGAGCAGCTCACCCTTCCACTGGCGATAGCCCTTGGGCGGCGGGAAGCCCTTGCGGAGGATCAGCTGCTGGACGAGCCCGACGAGGGTGCGCACGGTGGCGTCGCCGCGGCCGAGGCGGCGGGCGATGTCGAACAGGCCGAATTCCTGCTCGCTCAGGCGCCCGCACGGCGCGACGGGGGTGGGCGAGACCGGGGCGCGCCGTGCGGACCTGGGAAATTCGTGAAGGGTAGCGGACATTCCGGCTCTCCGTGTGGAATTCACGGGGAGCAGCATGTAAGCGCTGCGCTTACACTGTCAAGCTATTTTGTTCGCGCTCCGCTTACCTTCGGCCAAGTGCTGACGCTGCCGGTAAGCGTCACGCGAACAGCGGGCGCAGGATCAGCCAGTAGATCGGCCAGATTTCGGCGAGGATGATGTTCACTGGGATCGCGATGATCCAGTTCCACCACGTATAGTCGTAGTCGTCGAAGAACGTCAGATAGGTGAAGGTGGCGAAGGATGCGAGCTGCCAGCCAACGAGCAGCCAGCGCAGGTCCATTCAGGCCGCGTCCTGGCGGTCCGGCCCGCGGTAGGGGATGAGCGCCTCGGTGACGCGCTCGACATTCTGCCGCTGCTCCGGAGAGGCAGAGCGAAGGCGGGCGATCAGCTCGCGCTCGGCCTCCGACAAGAGAAGCGGGTTATCCTCGCGGCTGAGCAGATCGGCCGGCGGCACGTCGAGCGCCACCGCGATCCGCCGCATCCACTCGACCGTGAGCGGCTTCTTGCCGCGCTCGAGGTCGCTGATCTGAGGCTTCGAGCAGCCGACCGCGAGCGCAAGAATATCCTGCGACCAACGCCTGGCAGAGCGAAGCTCTCGGATCCTGTTGGGGAGGTCCGCCATCGCCTGAAAGGGTATGATTTGCGCGGACACAAAAACAGCCCTCGATCTGCTAACCGCCCCTTGTAACCCTGTTCGCGCTCCGCTTACAAGTGGGTGATGGTTAACCCGCCCCCTCACCCGCTTCGGAAATGGCGCCTCGAACGGAATTACACGCTCGACGCTGCAGCCGCCGGTGTGGGCACGTTCCGCGGCACGTGGTACGATTGGGAAGTGGGCCGCCGCGTGCCGAGCCCTGCCTTCATGGTGGCGATATACCGCTTCACCGAAGGCGCGATCGAGCCGAACGATTTCTACGATCTTCCCGATCTGGATGGTCAAATTGATCTTCCGCTGGACCTCGATCCTCAATTCGATCGGGCGGCGGCATGAATTCCGGGGGTCGCTCACTTCACGCATCCTCACGCTCCTCTTTGAGTCGCGCATCGGACAGGCTCGGACTTCAAACCTTGCCGGCAGATGAACGGGACCCGTGTTTTTACCTCTTTTCAGGGGCTTGGCCCCCCTATTCCCACCAAAATGGAGCAGTCTCATGAGCGCGGCCGAAACGCAGCGCCGGAGCGCGGCTTCGAAGCGCGCCGCGGCCGTCGCCAAAAGGATCAGGGCATTGCGCTCGGCGCGTCCGGGAACGGAGCGCGGCGACTACAGCCCAAGCGAGCTGATCGACCGCATCAGGGCGCGTGCCAGCCCTGCGCCCGAGCTCCGGGCTCCAGACGATCCCGGATCAGGTCCGGGACAGGCTAGCGGGGGCGGCTAGATGGTTTGGGGGGACATCGCAGAAATAAGCGGGCTGATCGCCCTCATCTGGCTGCTGGCCGAGGTGCTGGCGCGCATCGGCGAGTGGCTGATGCTCGGATGGGCCGAGATGCTGGACGAGGCATTCGGCCGCGCCGACGCCGAGGTTTGGGGCGATAAGGTTCCCCCGCTTCCCGACGAGGTGCAGCAGCTGAGGGAGCGCGGGCTGTGACAGACAGCGGCCACCTCCCCTCGTGCCCTGAAAAGTTAAGTGGATCCGGTGCCGTACTCCCTGCGGACATCGGTAGCGCGCCTCCTTGCGTATCACGGGAGGCTGTGCGCGGCGGCGGCGGAGGGTTGCGAGGTCCCCCCGCCGTCGCTTGCGAACGACCTGGATTTGCGCTCGCCAAGCGTGACGGCGTGGGAGCCGGATCCGAAGCCGCTTCCGGGGGAAGCGGCGCCAGCTCCCACTGGCGCATCCTGATGACAGTCGGCGGCGACGAAACCCGCGAGATGACGGTCGAGCAGGCGCGCTGCGCCCTCGCCGATCTCTCCATGCTGCTCGCCGTGCATGCCGATCCAAGGCTTTTCGAAAGGAACAACGGCCAATGAACGTACAGTCCAACCAATCGCTGAAAAGCCTGGCGGGAAGCCGCCGCGCCGTCGCGATCCCCCTTCATGACGTGAATGCTCTGGCCGAGGTGCCGAGGCGCATCTACGTCGGCACCGGCGGCACGATCGTCATGCGCGGCGTGGACGATCAGGCCGACACGACCTGGGTGGGCGTGCCGGCGGGCACCGTGCTGCCGTTCCGTCCGGCCTTCATTCGCGCGACTGGAACGACGGCCGCCAACATCCTCGGCCTCTACTAAGCCCCGGTGAGCGGCAACTCCCTCCTCACCGTGTCGGAGATCGCGCGGATGCTGGACGCACGGGCGTCGAGCCTCGCGCCCGAGCTGCTGCCCAACGGCAGGCGGGAGGGGCCGTTCTGGTGCACGTCCAACGTCTCGGACGTGAAGACGGGGAGCTACAGCCTCAAGGTCAACCTCACCGGCAATGTGGGCCTGTGGACCGACTTCGGCGCGGCGCGGAGCGCTCCGGACCGGGGCGGCGACATGCTGAAGCTGGTCGCACTGAACAAGTTCGGCGGCGACATCGGGGAGGCGCTCAAATGGGCGCGCAGCTGGCTCGGGCTCGACAATCTCGATCCGGGCCGGCTCGCGACCGAGCGCGCGCGTGTCTCCCGCATCCAGAAACGCCAGGAAGAGGAAGCGCGGGCCAAGGCCGAGAAGATGCGCCGGCTTGCGCAAGCCTTGTTCATCGACCCGCGCGCGGTGCCGATCCCGGGCACGCCGGCTGAAGCCTATCTCTCGGGCCGCGGCATCGACCTTCGGCGTCTCGGCCGGGCACCGCGCGCGCTCAAATATCATCCCGCCGTGTTCAACAAGGAAGCTGGGCAGGAGCTGCCCTGCCTGATCGCGCGGGTGCAGGACATGGCCGGCAACCACGTCGCGACGCATCGGACGTGGATCAAGCCGGACGGCAGCGGCAAGGCCGATCTGGAGAACGCCAAGATGTGCCTCGCCTCGTTCATGGGCGGCTATATCCCGCTCTGGAAGGGGCACAGCCAGGAGCCGCTGCACCGCGCGCTCGCAGGCAAGCCGGTCGGCATGTCGGAAGGGATCGAGGACGGGCTGACGGTCGCCTGCTTCAAGCCGGAGCTGCGCGTGATCGCGGCGGTGACGCTCGGCAACATGGCCGCGATCGAGCTGCCCGACACCAGCGCCGGCCTCATCATCATCGGCCAGCGCGACAAGCCGGGCAGCCAGGCGGAGCGTGCGCTCGGCAGCGCCATAGCGTTCCAGCAGGCGCGCGGCCACGAGGTCCGCCTCGCGCTGCCGCCCGAGGGCGTGAAGGACTTCAATGACTTCGCTCGGGGGTGTCTGGGAGACAGCCCCGACGCGAAGTCACTTGCCGAGCAGGCCGAGCTGGCGGGTGCGGCGTGAACCCTAGCCCCCTGCCCCAATCTGTGTCACAACACGCCACCCCCGACGCTGGAGCCGCATAATGGCATCGCGGGGGGACAAGCAGCCGACGAACCCCATTGGGGAGCTGATCGAGGGCGCCGAAGTGGTGCCGCTCAAAGGCCGCGCCGCGTCCAGCGAAGCCGACCCGCGGCCCCGCTCCCCGAGCGGGGACGATCGCCCCGAGGATCGCATCGGCGGCGGGCGGCGAGCAGTGGTCAAGAACATGCTCCCTGATGGCTGCCCGGTGCAGCCGCTCGGCACCGCCGAGGGCCTCTATTTCTATCTCGACGAGCTGCGCCAGATCCGGGTGCTGAAGCCCAAGGAGCATGAGAAGAAGAATTTGGAGAGCCTGTTCGGGCGCCGCTCCGATCTTTGCGAACAATTGTGGCCGCGCTACGCCGCCAAGCCCGACGACGAAGGCAAGCCGATCATCAACGGGTGGAAGCCCGAGGAGGCCGGGCGCCAGCTGATGGCCGAATGCGCTCAGCGCGGCATCTGGCGGAGCCAGGGCAGGGTGCGCGGTGCCGGCGCGCACCGCGACGAATATGGCGGGCTCATCCTCCATTGCGGCGACCGCATCTGGATCGGCGCGCAGCAACGCTGGGAACATCCGGGCCTGATCGAGGACAACGGCGCCGCCATGGTCTACCCGGCGGCCGAGAAGCTGCCGCGCTTTTCGCCCATGCCCGCCGATACGGGCTGCGGGCAGAAGCTGATGGCGATGCTCTCGACATGGCGCTGGGAGCGGTCGGCAGACGGCGAGGATTACGGGGTCGATCCGATGCTGATGCTCGGATGGATCGCGGCGGCGATGGTGTGCGGCGCGCTCGAATGGCGCCCGGCGGCGTGGCTGACGGGCGGGCGCGGCACCGGCAAGAGCCACCTTCAAAAGCTCATCAAGATGCTGTTCGAGCGCGGCGGCCTCCTCCAGGCGGCGGACGCGACCGAAGCTTACATTCGCCAGCTGCTCGGCATGCGGACGCTGCCCGTGGCGCTCGACGAGCTGGAGGCCCAGGCCGACAATCGCAAGGTGCAGGCGATCATCACGCTTGCCCGGCTCGCGAGCAGCGGCGGCACGATCGGCCGCGGCGGGCAGGATCACAACCCGCACGATTTCGTCGCGCAATCCTCCTTCCTCTTCTCCTCGATCCTGACGCCGCCGCTGACGCCGCAGGACCGGAGCCGCATCGCCATGCTTGAGCTTCGGCCCTTCGAGGAGGGCGACAAGGCGCCCGAGCTCGACCCGCAGGAGATGGGCGCGCTCGGCCGCGATATCCGGCGGCGCATGGTCGACGGATGGGAGCGGCTGCCCGAGACGATCGACATGTTCAGGAAGTGGCTCGCGCAATATGGCCACGACGCGCGCATGCAGGACCAGTTCGGCACCCTCCTCGCCTGCGCGGACCTCGTGCTGTTCGACGATCTTTCGGACGATGAGAATTATTATCAGGCATGGGCGGCGCGGCTCGATGCGCGGCACCTTGCCGAGAAGGCGGACGATGAGAGCGAGGGCGAGCTTTGCACCCGCCACATCGCGACGTCGCCGCTGCAGGCGGTTGGCGGCGCGCTGCCCGAGACGGTAGCCATGTTCATCGTCAAGGCGATCGGCGCCGGCATTCCGGACGGCGACACGGGCGTCGACAATGCGAGGAAGCGCCTCGAGGCGAACGGGCTGAAGCTGGTTTCCAGCTGGACCGTGCAGGACGGCGGGGAGCTGAGGCGCAAGGTGTCGCTGCCGGCGCCGATGAACCCGGATCGGCCGATGTTCGTGGCGGTCGCCAACCGGCACCGGGGGATGGACGCGCTGATGCGCGACACGCGCTGGAACGGGGGCGTGTGGAGCCAGGCGCTGAAGCGGCTGCCGGGCGCGATCGCCAAGCACAATGTCAAGATCGGCGGGCGCAATGAGTGGAGCGTGCTGGTTCCGCTCGCCGTGTTCGTGGCGACTGAGAAAGAGGAAGGCGGCGAGTGACGCGCCCTCCCGACAAGATACCCGAGAGGGGGATCCGGTACGGCCCGCAAGGCCCCCGGCGGAGCGTTATAGGGCGCTCCCTTCCCGAGCCGTTTGCAAGCGGCGAGGGATGCGGTGTTCAGCACGTCTCCCGCATAGCGAAGGGGCGAGACGCTGAGCCGCCTCGCCCCACTTCGCCCGGGCCCCGCGCCCACTCAGGCTCTAGGCTTCCAGAAATGGACGGACTTGCCGCTGTCCCATTGCGACCGGCGGCGGCCGAGATACTGAAACCCGAGCTCGCGCAAGGCGCGGTGCACGTCGCGCGTGGTCGCGCCCGCAAACTCGCGCGGAAGGGCGTGCTTGATGTCGCTGGACGCGACCAGTTCCAGATGGCGGGCGAGGCCGGCCACGCGGCGCTTGAACAGGTCCCAATCGGAAATCGGCATGACAGCCTCCCTTTAGAGCAGCTTAGGCGAGCGCACAGCATCGAAGAGATCGAGGCCATCGACTGGCGCCGAACCGCGACCGATGGGGCGGAGCGGGCTCGCCAGGCGAAGCGCGATCAGCTGCCGCTGGGTGTCTTCGCTCGCCCAACTCAGGATCTTGTGCGTCATGTCGGCTGCGAGCTGGTCCATGGTGGGCGACTGGCCGGGCGCGAGGGGTTTGGTGCTCATGGCTCAGCCTCAAATCGCGAGGCTGAGCTGAGCGGCTGCCGGCGCGAAGGCCGGAGCGGGACGCGCGGGCGCTGGTGCCTGGACGGGCGCGGAGCCAGCATTGGCGAGCACCAGGTCGGCGGCGGCTTGCGCGAGGCTCGACGCCTTGAAGATCATGCGCTTGTCGTCTTTGAGCGCCTTGATCCAGCTGCCGATATAGGCGGCATGGCTCTCGAAATGGTCGCCGGCAACGCCAAGGCGGCCCATGACGAACGCCGCGCCGATCTCCGCAACCAGCTCCTCGAACGCATAATCCCGGTCGCCGAACGTCTGCCCCTTGGTGCGGTCGAGACGGTGCGGCGCGCCCGTCCAGTGGACGCACTCGTGCGCCATGGTGGCGAGGAAGCCGCCGACGCTGTGGAACAGCTCGAAGCCGGGCAGCTGCACGAAATCGCCGCTGCGCTGGTAGAAAGCGCGGCTGCCGCCCTCCCGGATGTCGGCGCCGCAGCTGCGGATTGCGGCCTCGGCGGCCTCGTCGCGCGCCTTGCCGGCGACGATCTGGACCGGCTTGGGGGCGAAGCGCTCCGGCAAGCCGTCGATCTGCTCGACGTTGAACACGTTGTAGCTGCGCAGCATCGGAATTCCGACCGTGCGCTCTTCTCCGGTCGCTTCGTCGACCTCTTCGCGCTCCAGCGTCTTGAAAAAGACGATCATGGTGGAGCGCTCGCCCTTGCGGACCTGGCCGTCGAGCTCCTGGGCTTGCTTGTACGTCATCCAGTGCTGCGCGGAATAACCGCCATCGGCCGCGGCGAGGTAGAGCAGCAGCTGGTTGATGCCGCGATATTGCTCGCCGCCGACGCGGAGCGCCGGGCCGCTGCGGGCGATCCAATCGGGGGCCCAAGGCTTCGTGCCGGCCTCGAGCGCGGCGACGATGCGGTCGGTGATTTCGGTGTAAAGATCGCGCTTCATGGCTCAGCCCTCCAGCTCTTCGAGGCTGAGGATCAGCCAGCCATTGACGCGCAGGGTTTGGCCCGTGTCGTTGCAAACGGCGGTGAAGGTGCCGTCCAGGTCGGCATCGGCATCGACGGTCGCGTCGATGCTCTCGCTGCCAAAGTCGATGAAATAGCGCTTCGTGGAAGCCATTGTCCCAAGCCCTTTCTGGCTATCAGCCTGACCCGATGTCGCGGCTGTAATGGTTCCTATAATGGGAACCAAAGCGAGGCGCAAGAGGCTTTCTCCCGAACCTATGTTAGCCCTCTAAATTGGCTCGCGCGGGCAGAGCTGGCGCGCTCGCGCGCCGGCTCGGTGCGCCCGCGCT
>JALYNE010000006.1 GCA_030773375.1 Pseudomonadota bacterium | reverse complement strand
CCTCCACCGTCACCAGGTTCGGCAGCATCGCGTGCGGGTTGTGCTGGGCGTGCGCCGAGGCCGCCACCTTGATCCAGGCGAGCTGCTCGGGGGTCGTGCCATATTCGTAAGCGTGGCGCGCCGCACACATGCCGTAGCTGTTGTGGGTTGTCACTCCGCACCAGCGCTCGAAGGCAGCTTCGGGCGCACCGCCGCCCATGTGCTGGAATGGTTCGGAGCGCGGGCGGCCGGCAAGCGTGATCAATGCCACCGAACATTCGCCCGCGGCGATCGCCTGGGCCGCGTGCGAGACATGGAGGATGTAGGACGAGCCGCCCGTCTCCGTCGAATCCACATGGCGAACCTTGAGACCCATATAGTCGATCATCGACATGCCGCCGAAGCCGGGCGCGTCTCCGGCGCAAAAAAAAGCGTCGACATCCGCCAGGCTGAGGCCCGCGTCGGCGAGGGCGCCGGCCGCGCTCTCCGCATGGAGCTGGGGCGTGGACTTGTCGGGCGCGAGCCGCGTCGGATGCTCAAATGCACCGGCTACAAAAGCTTTGTTGCGGATCGTCATGCGCATGCCTCCACACTGAGGATGTGCAATGCTGCCGGGTGCCTCATCAGCGTGCCGGCGCCCCGAGCGCGGCATCGGCGGTGGCAACTGCCAACGCCTGGGCCTGGCGAGACCGGAGCACCTCGAGGTTCCGTTCGTGCCGCGCGCGGTCGACCGGATAGAAGAGCAGAAACAGTGCGCCGATCGACCACAGACCCAAGATCGTGGGGATGTAGTGGATCAGCAGACTGTCGATCGCTGCCTCGGGGACAGCGGCCGGATCGGCCCGCTCGGGAAATTTCGACCAGCTGAGGATCAGGCCGGCGAGCAGAATTCCGACTCCAGTCGAGCATTGCTGCATGAAGCTGCTGGCAGAAAAGAACGTCCCGGCGCTGTGACGGCCAGTCTCGACCGCGCTGTCGTCGACGACGTCGGCCAGCATCGACGAGGTGTTGATCAGCGACACTGCGATCATGGCACCGTAGACTGCGCCGATGATGAAGAGTGTCGGCACCAACCGGGGATCGCCGCGCCGGAAGAACATGTCCAACAGGCTCAGCAAGAAGGGGCTAAGACCGATGACAATGCCAAGCACCGCGAAGATCATCGAACTCGCGCGCTTGCCGAGGTTGCGTGAGAACCATGGTGCAAGCGGCGCGGCGAGCGTTGCTGCCACGAGACTGTCGAAGGTGAGCAAAGCCAGCTGCATCGAATTCAGCCGGAACAGATAGGTGCTGAAGTAAAGCGTCATCGCGCTGTAGAGGCCGATCGCCGAATATTTGCACACGCCGAACCCGAAAATTGCCAGAAAGCCGCGGTTCCGGAACGCGGCGAACATCTCTTTGAGGTGTGTCGCGATCGAAGTACGCTCCTCGCGCGCGTCCGCCTGCCGAAGGAAAGGGATACGATTGTGAGTGCCGAGGCCGCAGACCAGGATCGCGAGGAAGATCAGGAGAGCGCCCGCGATCGAGAAGCTGACATAGCCGGCGGGATTGAGCTGGCCGCGCGGATATTCCGGCGTTTCGACGAATAAGAAGGCCAGGGAGAAGGCGGCGAAACCATACGCCCCGGCATAGCCGAACCAGTAACGCAGCGAGAATAATGCGGTCCGCTCCGAATAATTGTTCGTGAGCTCGGGGACCATGGACGACGTGTTGATCTCGAAAGCGCTGATCGACACGCGCGTCAGGGCTGCCGTTGCGAATATCCAGACGCCCGTCTGAAGGTTGGTCATTCCGGACGGGGGCCACCAGGCAAGCAGGAAGAACTGTGCGGTCGGCAGCGCCGCAGCATAGATGAAGGGATGGCGCCGGCCCCAGCGAGTCCGGGTCACGTCGGACCAGCGACCCAGCAGCGGATCGACGAGCGCATCGATGATCAAGGTGGCGGCAAGGGCGGTCGAGACGATTGCCGCCGGGACGCCCAGCACCTGATTGTAGTAAAGCAGCAAATAGCTGCCGAAGGCGCTGTTCTTCACGCCGAAGGCCACGGCGCCGAAGCCGTAGCTCAGGTGAGTCCCCACCCCCAGTGGCGGCGCTGAGGCGGCGCGGAGTGCCTCGGTCCGGGCGACCTCCTCCGCCGTCCACCCTCGGTCCCGCAGGTTCTTCGCTTCAGCGGCCATGGACTCAGCCTCTCCTCCCCATCTGCCGGGGTCCGCCTGTCGCTTTCACCCTCAGGCCGCTTCGGCCGCTTCCGCGATCGCCGCCACGGTGTCCGTGGGATCGGCATAGCGCTCGAGAGCCGCGGCCCGGAGCGCCGGAATCGAATATTCGGGGAAGATCGGGTCCTCGACGTCACGGTACGCGCGCAGATGCTGCCGGGCGACCGTCACCTTATGCACCTCCGTCGGCCCGTCCGCGATCCCCATCACGAACGCGCTGATCACCTGGCCTGCGAACGGCATCTCGTTTGACACGCCGAGCGAGCCGTGAATGTGGAGAGCACGCGCGGCGATGTCGTGGTAGACCTTCGGCATCAAGGCCTTGACCGCGGCGATGTCCTTACGGAGCTTTTTATAATCCTTGTACTTGTCGATCATCCACGCGGTCTTCAGCACGAAGAGGCGGAACTGCTCAAGCTCGATGTAGCTGTCGGCGATCTGCATCTGCACGGCCTGTTTGTCCGCGATGACGCCGTCGCGGGTCTTGCGGCTGACGGCGCGCCGGCACATGAGATCGAGCGCGCGCTTGCAGGCACCAACGGTACGCATGGCATGATGGATGCGGCCGCCGCCGAGCCGGGTTTGCGAGATGACGAAGGCCCCTCCGCGCTCCCCGAGCAGGTGGTCCCTCGGCACCCGGGCATTGGTGTAGCGAACATAACCTTCGCTCCCCTCGGCCTGGCCGTGGACGGCGACGTTCCGCAATATCTCGACCCCCGGAGTGTCGGTCGGCACGATGAACATCGACATGCGCTGGTAGGGCGGCGCCTCGGGATCCGTGACCGCCATGACGATCAGGAACTCCGACCATTTCGCGTTCGTCGAGAACCACTTTTCGCCGTTGATCACCCATTCGTCCCCGTCGAGCACGGCCGAGGTAGTAAAAAGCAGCGGGTCCGATCCGCCCTGCGGCTCGGTCATCGAGAAAGCGGAGACCATCTCGTTGTTGAGCAGCGGCGCAAGATACCGCTTCTTCTGTTCGTCGGTTCCGTAATGGGCGATGATTTCCGCATTGCCGGTATCCGGCGCCTGGCAGCCAAACACGGACGGGGCAAAGCTCGATCGGCCGAGAATCTCGTTCATGAGACCGAGCTTAACTTGGCCGTAGCCCTGGCCGCCGAGCTCCGGGCCGAGGTGGCTTGCCCAAAGACCTTGCGCCTTAACCTCTTCCTGCAGCGGGCGGACGAGCTTGTTTCGCTGCGCGTTCTTCACATCCGAAGGATGCATGCCAAGGAACGACAGCGGCTCGACCTTTTCGGCAACGAACCGGTCCATCCAATCAAGCTTCTCAGCAAATGCGGGCTCGGTCTCAAAATCCCAGGCCACGGAGCGACTCCTCTCGTCCGACTGTTCGCCGACACCATACCTAGGTTTTGAAAACCGGCAAGCAGCGGACGCGGCAAGAGGCGTCTGGCGGCTAAAGTGTTTCGAGCCAGGTGGAATCACCTGGCGGCTCGGAAAGCACGGTAAACAAAGCAATCCGGACTCGTTCCCGCTTCAATCCAACGGGGAACGAGTCTAGGCCTGCGACAGTCGGATAAGCCCCTCCTGCGCCGTGCTCGCCACCAAGCGGCCGTCCCGGGTGAAAATTTGTCCCCGGTTGAAGCCCCGGGCGTGACCCGACCAGGGGCTGTCGGTCGCGTAGAGCAGCCACTCGTCTGCCTGGAAATCCTCGTGCATCCAAACCGCATGGTCGAGGCTCGCGGTCTGGATTCCGGGGGTCATCCAGTTGACGCCGTGCGGAAGCATGCAGGTGCCGAGGAGCGCCATGTCGGATGCGAAGGCGAGGATCGCCCGGTGCAGGGTTGGATCGTCGCCGATCGGCGCTGCGGCGCGAAACCAGCTATAATGTCGCGGCGCGCGCTTCTCGGGTTTCAGGAGCATCCGCGGCTCGACCGAACGAATCTCGATCGGGCGCGGCCGCGTGGCCCAGCGCAGGAAGCGCTCGGGCACCTCCTGGTTGCTCTGCCGAAGCTGTTCTGCCTCGGGGCGCAGTTCTTCCGGCGGCGGAACCACTGGCATGTCCGCGCGGTGCGACAGGCCGTCCTCCCGCACCTGGAACGAAGCCGCCATGTTCAGGATCGGCTGCCCCTTCTGCATCGCGATGATCCGCCGCGTGGCGAAGCTGCGGCCGTCAAAATCGCGGAAGACCTGGTAGGTGATCGGATAGTCTTCATCGCCGGCGCGCATGAAATAGGCATGAAGCGAATGCGCCGGCCGGTCCGGACCGACGGTTCTGGTGGCGGCGACCAGCCCCTGCGCAATCACCTGACCGCCAAATACACGCCCCTGTCCGCCGGGCTGCTGCGGCCCCTGGTACAGATCGGCCTCGATCTCCGTGACGTCGAGGAGACGTCTCAGACGCTCCACAAGCTTTTCGGCCGTCGGTGCGGGCCGCGGCTTCTCCCCTTCGGCTGTCTTTGCGACAGGTGCGCTCATGTCATTTCTCCCAGCATCGCGGGGAGGTGCCTAATTCCGTCGACAAACACAAGGAATCGAGTATCGGGTATGCGGGAGGTCAGAAAATGCCGCCTAAACCCCCTTGCGCGATGCCGGACCTCGATCGGCGTCTGCTCCTCCAGAGCGGCTTCCTCGGGCTCGCCGCTGTCTCGGCGCCCGGCGCGGCGCAGAGGCTTGCCGCCTCGGGCTTCACCCACGCCGTTGCCAGCGGCGAACCGACGCACCGGTCTGTCATGCTATGGACCCGCTACGTCCCTTCGACGGGGAGCAGCCAGCGGCTTGAATACCAGGTCTCAAGGACCCCGGACTTCAGCCGTATCGTGGCCGACGGCGCCGCCGCTGCGGAACCGGAGCGCGATTATTGCGCGCGGGCGGTGGCTGATGGCCTCGATCCCGGGGCCTGGTACTTCTACCGCTTCGTCGATTCCACCGGCCGCTTCTCACCAGTCGGGCGGACGCGCACACTTCCGGTCGGGCCTGTGGCTCATTTCAAGATCGCCGTGTTTTCCTGCGCAAATCTCGGTTTTGGCTGGTTCAATGCCTATGCGCATGCAGCGGCCCGACAGGACATCGACCTGGTCCTTCATCTCGGCGACTATCTCTACGAATATCCGCGGGGGGAATATCCGGCGGCGCAGCACGCGCTGTCCGGAAGGGACTTGCAGCCTGCCAGTGAGACCGTCAGCCTCGCCGACTATCGCCTTCGCCACGCCGCGTATCGGGCCGAGCCCGATCTCCAGCGTCTCCACCAGCTCTTCCCGATGGTGGCGATGTGGGACGACCATGAAAGCGCCAATGACAGCTGGAAAGGCGGCGCGGAAAATCACCAGCCCGAGACGGAGGGCGATTGGGAGATCCGCAAGGCTGCCGCGGTGCGGGCCTTCCGCGAGTGGCTCCCAATTTCGGACGAGGCATGGGAGAGCTACCAGATCGGTGACCTCGCAACGCTCTTCCGACCTGAAACCCGGCTCACCGGCCGCACTGAGCCGCTCAACCTCGGCGAGGCCGTGCGCGATGCGCCGGACCTCGGCCCCGCGCTGCTGAACTTCCGGGACGGCCCGTGGCTCGACCCGAGCCGGACGATGCTCGGCTTCGCTCAGGAGGAGTGGCTCGCGCAGGCGCTAAAGCGCTCGGTTCGCGCCCGAACCCGCTGGCAGGTTCTGGGGCAGCAGGTGATCATGGGCTCGATTGGCTTCGCACCCGAGATCGCCGCGTGGCTGGAACCGACTGCCGCGGCTTCCGTGAAACAGCGGCTCGCCAGATCGCTCGCATCCTCACGGATCGGATTGCCGTTCAACTTCGACATGTGGGACGGCTATCCCGCCGCTCGTCGCCGTCTGCTGCGCTCCGCGCTCGAGGCCGATGCCAACCTCGTCGTCCTCTCCGGCGACAGCCACAACGCCTGGGCGTTCGACCTCGACCTTGAAGGAACCCCGGCAGGCGTCGACCTTGCGGTGCAGAGCGTTACTTCTCCCGGGTACGAATTCTACCTGCCCCGCATCAGTCCGGAAGACGTGGCGCGGTCGATCGTCAGAGCGAGCCCGCAACTCCGATGGGCTGAGACCAGCCGTCGAGGCTACATGACACTGGAACTCACCCCCGAGCGCGCCACCGGCCAGTGGCTATTCCTCGAAACGGTAAAGAGCCGATCCAGCAGGGTTGCCGCGGAGCACAGGTTGAGCGTCCGCAGCCGGATGCGGCGCTTCAGCTGAAAAGCGCCTTCAAGGGAGGCGGTGCCCAACCCGAGAGCCGACAATGACGGAAATACTCTTTCATCAATATGACAGCTCGCCTTTTTCCGAGAAGGTGCGCGTGTGCCTTGGCATCAAGGATCTCGCGTGGGACGCAGTCGACCAGCCGGTGGTCATGCCCAAGCCCGAGCTTGTGGCACTGACCGGCGGCTACCGCCGAATCCCCGTGATGCAGATTGGCGCCGATATCTATTGCGACAGTCAGCTGATCGTACGTGAGCTCGAGCGGCGTTGGCCCTCGCCGACCCTCTTCCCGGCAGGCGATCGGGGGCTTGCCGGAGCGCTCGCGCTGTGGAGCGACCGCAGCTTTTTTCAGGCGGCGGTCACGGTGATCTTTGGCGGCCTCGGGGATCGGCTCCCGGAAGCCTTCGTCAAGGACCGAGAGGAGTTGCGGGGACAGCCGTTCGACACCGCCGCCATGCGAAGGGCCATGCCGCACGCAAGGTCGCAGCTGAGGGCGCAGGTGGCCCTGCTTGCAGAACAGCTCAGCGACGGGCGCGATTTCCTAACCGGGGAGGCGCCCGGGCTGGCCGATGCAAACGCCTATTATAATCTCTGGTTCGTGCGATCGGCCTATCCGCCGGCTGCACGGTGGTTCGAGGAGGATGAAGTCGTGCGCCGATGGCTCGACCGAGTGCACATGATTGGCCACGGCAGGAGGTCGCAGGCAAGCCGTGAGCAGGCTCTCGACCGCGCGACGTCGGCAGCGCCGCTCCCCGCCAGCATCGATCCCATGGACGAACTGGCGGAACTCGGGGGGCAGGAGATCCATGTTGCCGCGGACGATTATGGGCGCGATGCAGTGCGCGGAACTCTGGTCGGTTGTTCGCCTTTTCACGTCGCGATCCAACGCGAAGACGCCAGGGTAGGCGATGTCGTCGTTCACTTTCCGCGGATCGGCTTCACGATCGGTCGCTAAAAGGGCGCGAGCTTTTGCCAGCGGAGGGCTTCCTCAAGTACCCGCCCGACTCCGAAAAGCCCGCGGGATCGGCCTCTCGCCCACCTGTTCCCAGCTGCACAAGCGAGAGGCGGGCTCCTTCAATAGCCTCTCGCTGGATCGACGAGGTTGATCATCTTCTCCCCAGCCCGGTAGCGGCGCAGATTCTCGAGGAACAGGTCGGCCGCGCGCTCCCGGTGCGTGCTGGTCGAGCGCCCGGCAAGGTGGGCGGTCACCGTGATGCCGGGGGTGTGCCAGAGCGGATGCTCGCTCGGCAAGGGCTCGGGTTGCGTCGGGTCGAGAACGGCCCCGGTGATCTCCCCCGCTCGGACCGCCGCCACGAGCGCATCCTGATCGATCAGCGAGCCTCGGGCGATATTGATGAGGCCGGCTGTCTTCTTCATCGCCTGCAGCTCTTCGGCGCCGATCATGTGGCGCGTATCGCGGGTTCCGGGGGCGCTTAGGATGATGTGATCGAACTCGGGAAGCCGAGATTTCCAATCCTCCGGTCCGAGTACGCCGTTCGCTGGATCGGCCCTCGAGCGCACAAGCGTGACGTCGGCGCCGATTCCCACGAGCTGGCGGTGAATCTCCTTGCCGATGTAACCATATCCGATGAGAAGGATCTTCGATCCCGCAACCTGCGCGGTCCCATAAGGCTGCGTTCCCCATTCGGCCCGCTCGTGCATCAGCACGACCTGGTGAAACCCCTTCGCCAGCACGAACACGCTCATCACGGCCCATTCCGCGACGGCGACTGCATTGATCCCGCCGCCGTGCGTAAACAGAAGTCCGCGACGACTGATCAGGTCCAGGGGATAGCGGTCTATGCCCGCGAAGCTGGAGGAAACCCACTTCAGGCTCTTGCCGCTCTCGATGACTGCCCCGAGCCTGGCCGGACCATTGAGCAGATCGAGAAGCACCACCTCGGCACCGGCCACGGCGTGGTCGGCTTCCTCCGCATTGGCAAACCAGGCAACCTCCAGCTCCGGCGGCAACCGCTCACCGAGCACGGATTTGAGGTAAGCGCTCACTGCGACTTTCAATCGACGCGTCCCTTGCGATCAGCCATGATGCTCCCAGTTTGTCGTGGGCATAGGGTCCCTCTACCCTGGTGTCGTCATTAGCGGACGGACAAAATCGGGAATAGCCCTTGCCCCGCGCGGCCGGGCGAGGCTGCCTTTGATGAGTCGGGAGGTCACGCGTGATGGAGATCGAGCTCGTCGCCGAAGGGCTTGAATTTCCCGAAGGGCCCGTGGCCATGTCGGACGGCTCCATCCTCCTCACGGAAATAAAGGCCGGCCGCATCACGCGGGTGTGGCCGGACGGGAAGAAGGAAATCCTCGTGGAAACCGGCGGCGGCCCCAACGGCGCGGCGATCGGACCGGATGGCGCGCTCTGGATCGCCAACAATGGTGGTGCCTTCACGTGGCACGAGCAGCAGGACCTGACGATCCCGGGTCCAACCCCGCAAACGCACGCGGGCGGCTCCATCCAGCGCTATGACTTTGCGGCTGGCCGGCTCGAGACCGTGTTTGAAGCGTGGCAAGGCAAGCGGCTGATCAGCCCTAACGACCTGGTGTTCGATCGGCAAGGCGGCTTCTGGTTCACCGATCACGGTTGCACGACGCCCGACGGCCGCCGCTTCGGGGCCCTCTACTACGCAAAGGCAGACGCTTCCGAAATCGTTCGGCAGCGGCACCACTTGCTTTCCCCTAACGGCGTCGGTCTCTCGCCCGACCAACAGGTGGTCTACGTCGCCGACACGCACCATGCCCGCCTTTGGGCGTTCGACCTGGAAGCCCCCGGACTGCTTGCGCCGGCTCCACCGCGCGCACCGGGGCGCGCGGTGGCAGCCCTCCAGGGCTACCAGCTGCTCGACAGCCTTGCCGTCGAGGCGGGCGGAAAGGTGTGCGTCGCCACCATCATCAATGGCGGCATCACCGCCTTCGACCCCGACGGCAGCGTCGAGCATTTTCCGTTTCCGGATTTCCTCTGCACCAACATCTGCTTCGGAGGCGACGACATGCGCGACGCATGGATCACGGCCTCTTCGACCGGCAGGCTCTATAAAGCGCGCTGGGCAAGGCCTGGCCTGAAGCTCGCCTTCGATGCTTAGCTTCGCACTCCAACTCGAACGAAGCGAGGGGTAGACCAGTCGCGTCGCGTCCTTAGCCTGTGTCAGGCGCGATGCGGAGCCGTTCATCCTCATGCCCGCTATGCGCACCCGGCAAGCCGATTTCAGCCTGGAAATAGTAAGCATCATATATTATGAGGGTGTATGGAGAATTTCGGCTTCGACGTTGCGGACACCGCCCGGCTCATGCGGCGCGACTTCGACCGCCGGGCAGCGGCGCTTGGAGTCACTCGCGCTCAGTGGCGCGTGCTCAGCCGTCTCTCGCGCAGGGATGGGCAGCGCCAGGTAGACCTTGCCGACGCGCTCGACCTCGAGCCGATCACGCTTTGCAGGATCGTGGACCGGCTGGAAGAGGCGCGGCTGGTGGAGCGTCGCCGGGACGACAGCGATCGGCGCGCGTGGAACGTCTGCCTGACTCCGACCGCAAGGCCGCTGATCAGTGAGTTGCAGGCGCTCGGCCAGGCTTTTCACGAAGAGGCACTTGCCGGCGTGAGCGTCGAGGAAAAAGAGGCCGTCCGCCAGGTGCTCGCACGCGTCCGCGAGAACTTGGCGAAGCCGCAAGCCGTTTCGGGCCGGAGAGCTTCATGAAGGAAGGCACCATCGTTGCCGCGCATGGCGTGCAAGGCGAGGAAGCAAAGCCGAAGAAGCGGCTGAAGCGCATCCTGCTGATGCTGTCGCTGCCGCTCCTGCTGGGGCTGGTCGGCGGCTATTTTTGGCTGACTTCCAGCCGCTATGTCTCGACCGACAACGCCTATGTTCAGCAAAGCAAGGTCACGGTCTCCGCCGAGGTTTCGGGGCCGATCGTCGAGGTGGCGGTGACGGAGAACCGAAGGGTCGCTCGCGGCGATCTCCTTTTTCCGGATCGACCCGCGGCCGTTTCGGATTGCACTGGCGCAAGCCGAGGCGCAAGTCAAAGCGGCGCAGGTGCAGGTGGTGAAGCTGGAGACCGAGGTGGGGGCTACCTCCGCCAATATCGAAGGCGCCCGCGCGAACCTTGGCTTCACTCAACGGGCGCTCGATCGGCAGTCCGAGCTTCTGGACCGCGGCTTCACGACCCGTGCCCGCCACGATGATGCGCTGCACGCCGTCGAGGAGGCGCGTGAGCGGCTCGCCAACGCGGAGTCGCAGGCCGAGCGGAGCCGATCGGCTCTCCGCCCCGGTGCGGCTTCGAACCAGCCGGCCATCCAGGCGGCGCTGGTGGCCCGGGAGCGAGCGCTTCTTGATCTTCGGCGCACCAACGTGCGTGCGCCGACGGACGGTTATGTCAGCCAGACGGACCGGCTCCAGGTCGGCAATGGGGTGATTCCGGGCCTTGCGGTGCTTAGCATCGTCGGCAGCGGGCAGCCGTGGATCGACGCGAATTTCAAGGAAACCGATCTCGACAGGATGGCGGTCGGCCAGCCGGCGGAGGTTCGCCTCGATGCCTATCCGGACCTGAAGTTGCGCGGTCGCGTCGTCAGCATCGGTTGGGGCACGGGTTCGGAGTTTTCGGTGCTTCCGGCGCAGAACTCGTCGGGGAACTGGGTGAAGGTGACGCAGCGCGTGCCGGTGCGAATCGCCATAGAAGGAACGCCCGGCCGTCCAATGATCGCCGGCCTCTCGGCTGAGGTCAGGATCGATACGAAAGCTCGGCCGGCGCCGGCGCAGCGGCAGCCTCGAAGTCAAACGCCCGCCCGAGACTAACCGATGGCGTCGCTTGCCGAGCAGCCGGAGCGGCCTCCTCTGACGAGGGTCGAGCGGACCGCCACCGCATTTGCGGTGATGCTCGCGACCTTTATCCAGGTGCTCGACACGACCATTGCCAACGTTGCTCTGCCCCACATGCAGACCAGCCTCGGCGCCACGCCGGAGACGGTGAACTGGGTGCTGACGAGCTACATCGTCGCCTTGGCCATGGCCATCCCGATCACGGGATGGCTGGCGGACCGCGTGGGGCGAAAGCGGCTGATGGTTTCAACCGTGATCGTATTCACCTTCGCATCAGTGCTGTGCGCAGCAGCGCAGAGCTTGGAGGAAATGGTCTTTTTCCGGGTGGTGCAGGGAATAGCCGGCGCCTTCATCGTGCCGATCGCCCAAGCGGTCATGTTCGACATCAATCCCCCGGAAAGGCACGCACGAGCGATGTCCCTGTTCGGAGGCGGGATCATGATCGGCCCGATTCTCGGGCCCGTCCTGGGCGGCTGGCTGACCGAGAACTTCAGCTGGCGCTGGGTTTTCCTCATCAACCTGCCGATCGGCGCTTGGGCGACCGTGATGTTGATTCGCTTCATGCCCAAGACAAAACAGGTGGATCGCCGGTTCGATTTGGTCGGCTTCTTCCTCCTGGCGCTCGTGATGGGGGCGTTCCAGATGATGCTCGATCGGGGAGAACAGCTCGGCTGGTTCGACTCCGCCGAAATCTGGATTGAAGCGGGCGTGGCGATCGGCGCTGCCTGGATGTTCGTTGTCCATCTCCTGACGAGCCGCGAGCCCCTTTTCGACCCGAAGATGTTTCGCGATTTGAACTTCGTGCTGGGCCTGCTCTTCATGGCCGTGACCGGCGTGCTCTTGCTGGGGGGCCTCGCCTTGCTGCCGCCGCTCCTGCAGCGGCTCCTGGGCTACTCGGTCCTCGACTCAGGCTTCCTCACTGCGCCCCGCGGGGTGGGGATACTCTGTTCCATGCTGATGGCTGGGCGGCTCGTCGGCAAGATCGATGCACGCCTTTTGATCTTCACCGGAATGGCATTGATGGCGACTTCGCTGTGGCAGATGTCCGGCTTCTCGCTTGGCATGGACTCGCGACCGGTGATCGTCAGCGGGATCGTCCAGGGATTGGGCCTCGGGCTCATCTTCGTGCCGCTTCAGACTCTCGCCTTCGGCACCCTCGCGCCCAAGTTCAGGACCACTGCGGCCTCGCTGCTCAATCTGTCTCGCAACCTCGGCGGATCGATCGGTATCTCGATGGTGACGACGATGCTCGCGCGCAATCTCCAGACGAGCCATGCCGACCTTGCGGCGCAGGTGACGCCATTTCGGATCCCACTTGCAGATCCCGCGGTATTGGACCGTCTCGGCGGCTATGGCGAGGCAGGCTTGGCGGCGCTGGACGGTGAGATCAATCGGCAGGCGCTGATGATCGCTTTTCTCAACGACTTTTACCTGATGATGATGGTGACGCTTGCGGCACTGCCCCTCGTGCTGCTTCTCAAAAAGGCACGGCCCCAGCCAGCCGCTGGAAAAACATAGCGGCTCCGCCTGGGCGACGGCCAGTGTGCCGCCAACGCTCGGCCGCCGCTTGACGCGGCGCTTGTTTCGATGCGTCTGTAGTTTCTATGATCCGTCGGCTGACGCTTCATGCTGCAGCCCCAGTCCTGAGGCCGCCCGGTGGCGATGATGAACATTGAGAACTATGTCGAGCGCAGCTTTGGCACCTTTGCCGATCTCGTTGCCCTTCAGGCCGAGGCGAGGCCGGGCGCCCCCGCCCTGATCTGCGGCGATCGCACCATCAGCTACGGCGACCTCGACGCACGGATCGACCGCCTCGCCGCGGCACTGCAGCGCGACGGCATCGGGCCGGGCGATGTCGCGGCAATCTGCGCGGCAAGCTCGATCGACTATGTCGCCGGCATGATCGGCACGCTCCGCTCGGGCGCAGCGGTCTCGCCGCTCTCGCCGTCCGCCACCCCCGCTCAGCTCCAGGCAATGCTGGAGGATAGCGGGGCGTCCCACCTGTTCCTGGACGGATCCGCGTCAGACCTTCTTCGGCCCATTGCCGCGGACATAGACGCGCGCCGCGTCGGGCTGGATGCCGACGTGGACGCGCAACCACTGGAGGAATGGCTTGCCCCCGCCGGCGCGAGGCCCGAGCAGGTGGAGATCCGCCCGGATCAGCCGTTCAACATCATTTATTCCTCCGGCACCACCGGCACTCCGAAAGGCATCGTCCAGTCGCACGGGATGCGGTGGCCGCACACGATACCCAGGAATCCGCCTGGCTTCGGCCCGGACGCAGTCACGATCGTCTCGACGCCGCTTTATTCCAACACCACCCTGGTTAGCCTGATCCCCACGCTCGCCGGCGGCGGGACGGCAGTGCTGATGCCGAAATTCGAGCCGCGGCGCTTCCTCGAACTGGCCGAGCGGCACCGGGCGACGCATGCCATGCTGGTGCCCGTCCAGTATCGCCGCATCCTCGAAGTGCCCGAATTCGACAATTTCGACCTTTCAAGCTTTCGCCTGAAATTCGCGACATCGGCGCCCTTCCCGGCCGAACTCAAAGCCGAAGTGTTGCGTCGCTGGCCGGGCGGCCTGGTCGAATATTATGGGCTCACGGAAGGCGGCGGCAGCTGCATGCTGGTTGCGCACAACCACCCCGACAAGCTCCACACCGTGGGGCAGCCGATGCCAGGGCACGATATTCGCGTGATCGCCGAGAATGGGAAGCCCGCAGGCCCGGGGCAGGTCGGAGAGATTGTCGGCAGGTCGCGATCGATGATGGGCGGTTATCACAACCGTCCGGAGCAGACGGCGAAGGCGGAGTGGTACAGCCCAGAGGGCGAGCGCTTCATCCGCACCGGCGATCTCGGCTCCTTCGACGAAGAAGGCTTTCTGACGCTGATCGGCCGCAAGAAGGACATGATCATTTCGGGCGGCATCAACATCTATCCGGCCGACCTCGAAGAGGCGTTGGCCACGCACCCGGCGGTGAACGAGGCGGCGGTGATCGCTGTTCCCTCGCAGCAGTGGGGCGAGACGCCGTTCGCGTTCGTGACGCTGAAGCCGGGGCAGCAGGCAAGCCCGGATTCGCTGCGCGCCTGGGCGAATGAGAAGCTCGGGAAGATGCAGCGCATCTCCGGCGTGCGGATCCTAGAGACGCTGCCGCGAAGCGCGATCGGCAAGGTCCTGAAGCGGGAGTTGCAAACGCTCTACGGCGAAGAACCGACGCAGCCACCGCAGGAACTGGCTGCGGGCTGACTTCCCTTCCAAAGCCTCAAGTCTTGAACAGCTTCTTCAGCTCCTTGTTCAGTATCTTCCCGTTCGCGTTCCGGGGCAGCATCTCCTCGGCGAAGATGATCCGCACGGGGGTCTTGAAGATCGCCAGCCGCTGGCGGACCCAGTCCTTCAGCTCCTCCTCGGTGGCGCTCTTTCCGTGCGCGAGGTGGACCACCGCGGCCGGTTCTTCCCCAAGCGTCTTGTGCGGTATTCCGACGAGCGCAGCGTCGGTGACCGCCGGATGGTCGTAGAGGACGTTTTCCACCTCCGACGAATAGATGTTCTCGCCGCCCCGAATGATGATGTCCTTGGCCCGGTCGACGATGAAGCAGAAGCCCTCCTGGTCGATTCTGGCAAGGTCCCCGGTTCTGACCCAGCCCCCGATGAAGGTCTGCGCCGTTGCCTCAGGCTTCTTCCAATAGCCTTTGACGATCTGCGGGCCTTTCGCCCAGAGTTCGCCGACCTCCCCGGGGGGGAGATCCCGCCCGTCTTCCCCGACCACCTTGATTTGGGAAACCGGCACCGGTGGACCGCAGCTATCGGGGCGGTTCAAATAATCCTCGCCGACGTGGCTGGTGACGGTCGCCATCGTTTCGGTCATTCCCCAGCCGTTCCCCGGCAGTGCACCGAATTCCGCGTAGATCCTGCGGACCAGTTCCGGCGCCGAGGGCGCACCGCCATAGCTGATCGTCTCGAGGCTGGAGAGGTCGAAGCGATGCCGCTCGGGATGTTCGAGCAGCTGCCAGGCTATCGTGGGAACCCCGCCGGTGGTGTTCACCCGCTCCCGCTCGATGACCTCGAGCGCCCGCAGCGCATCCCACTTGCGCATGTAGATTGATGTGTGGCCTGCCGCCATTGCGCCCATCAGGCCTGCGCTGCACGCCGTCACGTGGAAGAGCGGGATCACGGTAAGGCCGACCTTCGGCGCCGGTTCCGGCGGATTGTCTCCCCTCCGCAGCGCGGCGCGGGCGGATGCGTAGCCTACGGACAAGATGTTGGTCAGGAGATTGCGATGGGTACCGAGCGCACCCTTGGGATTGCCTGTGGTTCCGCTGGTGTAGAAAATCGTGGCTTCATCATCCTTGTCGATCTCGACCTGCGGCAAGTCCTCGTCTGAAAGCCGCTCCCAATCCGGCGCAGCTTCGAGGATATCCTCGAGCTTTCGTGCTCCTTCGATCCGTGTGGTGGCACGGCTGACGATCGTCTGCTCGAGCGCGGGAAGACCGCCGAGGTGCTGCTCGCATCTTTGAAAACGAAGGGCATCGCAGATCAGCAGCTTCGCGCCCGAATCGGCAAGGCCGTGTTCAAGCTCCGGGCCGCTCCACCAGGCGTTCAAGGGCACTACGATCGCCCCGAGCGATGTGACCGCAAAAAATACCACCGGCCATTCGGGCAGGTTCGCCATCGCGAGCGCCACCCGATCGCCCTTCGCCACGCCCAGCCGCCGCAGCTCAGCCGCAAGCGCCGCCATGGCGCGGAAGCCGGACTCGAAGCTGACCCGCTCATCCTCGTAGATGGTCATCAGCCGCTCGCCGTGCGTGCGGCTGTGCCGCGCCAAGGCGGCCAGCGTCGGCGGCGCATTCTTCCACGTACGAGTGGGAATGCCGCGGATCGCCACCTCCTCGATCTCGAACCGCTGCCCGGGCGCAGTGAGCCGCGCCTCCACCTCCTGAAGGCTCATGCGCGGCCAGCCTTCGGGAATGGCCGGCATCATGCCGGTCATCGCAGTGGGTTGATCGCTACTCATGGCACGCTCCATTCCGGCGCCATGGGGCTCGCCGCGCGCGGACGTGCGGCCTCATTGCCGTTGCAAGGATGTTGAGGATCTGAGCGTCGAAACGGCTGAGGATGTTGATGTACGACCGAATGAGCTCCCCCTAGGCTCCGGCTGAAGTTCCCCGCCCTCACGCTCAAACTGATCTCTCCGTCATCCACCAGGTCACCGAGGCGGGCGGTGCTTTCGGCCCGGCCGCTTTCTCCTCTCGTACACGCGGTATGGACTTTGTTCCACGTCTGTGGACGCTGAAGAGGCGATAACGGCTTCCTCAGCGGTGCTGAATCACGTGGAAACCCTCTTCGGGTCCGGGCACCACGAAAAACCTCGTGAACAGATCGAACTCCGCTTCGCTCACTTGGTAATCATGCGTTCCGGCGGCGTTGCGGGCCTGAAGGCGCATCCTGCAGGTTTTGTCAGATGTCCGAAGATAGTGAAGCTGGTGCCTCGCACCCGCCTGTTCGAACAGGCCCCGCATCCACCCGCGCGCCGCCAGCGTGTTCGCCTGGAAATCGAGCACGATTGAAACGCCCTGCCGTAGCAGGGTGACGATATGGGAGCCGATCGCCTCTCGCAGGCGAGTGGCGCAACGGACATAATCATCGATCGTGTTGATCTCGCCCGGGTAGAGCCGCGCGAGCAGGTGGTCTTCACTCAGCAGCACCGTGCTCTCGGCCTCAGCCAATCGTGCTGCCAGCGTGCTCTTCCCGGCAGCAATCTTGCCGCAGAGCATGTGTAGCGTGGCTGGTGCTTCGTTCCGCACGAGCCGCAAACTAATGCCAGCAACTTCGCATTTCCAGCCATAGCAGAGCTTGCCCTAGCTCGTCATGGGCTTCGGGCGACGACAGCCAAATTGGATGCTCCCCACATTCCTCTCTCGCGGCGACCGCACCATCTCGCCTCGACGCTGAACGTTGAAGCCTGGTCTCGAGTGGTTTCAGTCTGGATGCTTCAGCTGGGCGCTGCCCCGGGCAGAGAGGCGTCAACGAGCCCGCCGTCGACCACCAGCGAATGGCCTATCACATAGTCGCCGGCGCGACTGGCGAGGTAGATCGCGGCGGCGGCCATATCTTCCGGCTCGCCGATCCGTCGAGCTGGGATCCCGTGCGAGATCGCTTCGGCGCGGTCGCGGGCGGCGCGGTTCATCTCGCTTGCGAATGCACCGGGCGCGATCGCAGTGACGAGGACGTTCTCGCGGACGAGGCGTGCGGCCATGCATCTTGTCAGCTGAATAACCGCCGCCTTGGATGCCTGGTACGAATAGCTCTCCATCGGGTTGAGCCGGATGCCATCGATCGAGGCGATGTTGATCACCTTGGCGGGGCGCTCGGCGCTTGCCGCTGCCGTGAGGGGAGCGTGCAAGGCCTTGGTGAGGAAGAACAGCGACTTCACGTTCAAGTCCATGACTTTGTCCCAGCCATGCTCCGGGAACTCGAGGTAGTCCGCGCCCCAGGCCGCTCCGGCATTGTTCACGAGGATGTCGAGCCGCTCCTCGCGCGATGCGAGTTCGCGCGCCAGCGATTCGCATCCTTGGACGGTCGATATGTCCATGGGTATGCCGATGACCCGATCGCCGAGCGCGCTCACGGTCTCGGCAAGCTGTCCCTCCTTTCGGGCGGTGATGTAGATGCGGGCGCAGCCGGCAGCGAGGAAACCTTCGACGATCATCCGGCCGATGCCGCGGGAGCCACCAGTGACCAATGCAACCCGACCGTCGAGGCTGAAGAGGTTTGCGAGATCCATCTCGAAGTTTCCTGCTCTTGGAGTGAAGTTAGGATAACCTGCGCCATGCGAGGTCGGCGAATTCGCAAAGAAGCGGCCGCGTGTCGCGCGGATCGATGATATCCTCGATGCCGAAGCGCTCAGCGGTGCGGAAGGGGGAGCGGATCTGGTTTAGCCGATCGCGAATCTGGGCGAGATTCGAGTTGTAGTCGACAGAACTCTCCAGTTCCGCGCGGTACGCGACTTCAATGCCGCCCTCGATCGGAAGACTGCCCCAGTCGCCCGATGGCCATGCGAAGCGGTACTGAAAACGCTCTGCGTTGGACATGGCGCTGCCGGCAATGCCGTATGCGCGCCGGACGATGATGCTGGCGAGCGGCACCGTCGCACGATAAATCGCGTTCATTGCCGAGACCCCGTAGCGGATGGTGCCAGCGGTCTCCGCCGCTCGGCCGATCATGAAACCCGGATTATCTACCAGGTGCACGATCGGAAGCCGGAACAGGTCGGCGAGCCGGACGAACCGCTCCGCCTTCTCGCTGCGCTTCGCGTCCCAGGAGCCGCCAAGGAAGCTCGGATCGCTGGCCAGCACCGCCACCGCCCAGCCGTCGAGACGGGCAAACGCCGTGATCACCGCTCGCCCCCAGCGCTGGCCCATTTCAAACAAGCTATTCTGATCGAGGACGGCGCCCAGAATGCGGCGCATGGAGTAGACCTGCTTTGGGTCGCGGGGGACGATCCCCACGAGCTCCGCATCCTTGCGGCCCGTCGGGTCGCCAGAAGGGCGCCGGGGCGCCGCTTCGCCCACCCTGCCCGGCAGATAAGACAGGAAAGCGCGCGCTCGGGCGAAGGCTTCGGCCTCGCTAGCCGCCTGATCGTCGACAACGCCGTTCCGCGTGTGGACCTCGCTGCCGCCCAAATCCTGCTTGTCGGCTTCTTCTCCGATAGCGGCGACGACTGCCGGCCCGGCGGCAAACAGCTGCGACAAACCCTTCACCATAACCGAATAGTGGCTCGCCACCACGCGCGCAGCGCCGAGACCCGCCGTCGGCCCAAGCGCCAGCGCGACCACCGGTACGCGCTCCAAGTTCGTTACAACGTGATTCCAGCCGGGAACGTGAGGCACGTAGGTCGCGCCCATCGTCTCGAGTGTCTTGACCGAGCCGCCACCGCCGGTGCCGTCGATCATGCGGATCAACGGCAGCCCAAACTCGTGCGCCATTGCTTCGCATTGAACGAATTTACGGTGGATTGCAGCGTCGGCCGCACCCCCACGAACGGTGAAATCGTCCGCCGAGACCACGGCGGGCCTGCCGCCGACATCGGCTCGTCCGAAAATGAAGTTGGAAGGGGTAAAAGCTTCGAGGTTTCCGGCTTCGTCGTAGGTGCCACGGCCGGCGATCTTACCGATCTCGCGAAATGTCCCTGGGTCCGCGAACCCGGCGATCCGGGCACGAGCATCGAGCTTGCCGCGGGCATGCTGGCGCGAGACCTTCTCATCGCCGCCCATGTGCTCCGCAAGCGCGGCGCGGCGGCGGAGCTCGTCCAGTTCCTTTTCCCAGGTCACCTTTGGGCTCCGCTCACATCGGCCGCGTCGGCCCAGCCCGTACAGCCGGAGCATTGTAGCGTCCGCCGCCGCCGTTGAAATCCAGGTCCGCTTGGTTGCGACCAAACTACGAGCTTCCCACGAATTGGCGGTCAGAGCGAGCTTTCGTGAACGCGGAGTTCAACTAAACGGATGGCAGAGCCCAACCCGTGCACGTCAGTGCGCAGGTTCCTAGGAGCTCGAAATCGTCGCAGTCAAAGCACCTCGAACAGGCCGGCCGCCCCCATGCCGCCGCCGACGCACATGGTGACGACGACATAGCGTGCGCCGCGGCGGCGGCCTTCGATGAGGGCGTGGCCGGTCATTCGGGCGCCCGACATGCCGTAGGGGTGGCCGATCGAGATTGAGCCGCCGTCGACGTTGAGGCGCTCGTCCGGGATGCCGAGCTGGTCCTGGCAATAGAGCACCTGGACCGCGAAGGCCTCATTGAGCTCCCACAGGCCGATATCGTCGACGGTGAGGCCGAAGCGCTTAAGGAGCTTCGGCACGGCGAACACCGGGCCGATGCCCATTTCGTCCGGCTCCGTGCCGGCTACCGCCGTGCCGACATAGCGGCCGAGGGGCTTCAGGCCGCGCTCGGCAGCCATCCCGGCTTCCATGATCACACAGGCCGAGGCGCCGTCGGAGAGCTGGCTGGCGTTGCCGGCGGTGATCATCGCATCCGAGCCCATGACCGGCTGGAGCTTCTGGAGGTCTTCAAAGGTCGTCTGCGGCCGGTTGCCCTCGTCCTTGGTGAGGGTGACTTCCTTCATCGAGGTCTCGCCGGTCGCCTTGTCCGTGACCTTCATCCGGGCGGTAACCGGGATAATCTCGTCGTCGAACTTGCCCTCGGCCTGCGCCTTCGCGGTGAGCTGCTGCGAGCGGAGGGCGTACTGGTCCTGGCGCTCGCGGCTGACCGTGTAGCGCTTGCCCACCACTTCGGCGGTGTTGATCATCGGCATGTAGACGCCGTTGTGCATCGACAGGAGCTCGGGATCGGGCCCAACGCGCATCTCCGGCGTCTGGACGAGCGAGATCGACTCCACTCCGCCCGCGACGCAGATGTCCATCCGATCCACGATCACCTGCTTTGCAGCGGTGGCGATCGCCATCAGCCCGGAGGCGCACTGGCGGTCGATCGACATGCCCGAGGTGGTGACGGGGAGGCCGGCACGAAGCGCGGCGGTGCGGCCAATGGTCGTCTGTACGCCCTGCTGGAGAGCGGCGCCCATGACGCAATCCTCGACCTCTGCGGGATCGACGCCGGAGCGCTCGACTGCGGCGCGGATCGCGTGGGCGGCGAGCGTCGGAGAAGGGGTGGCGTTGAACGCGCCGCGGTACGCCTTGCCGATGGGCGTCCTGGCGGTGGAAACGATGACTGCGTCGCGGGTGGCCATTTTTTGGGCTCCTTAGGTGAACATCATGCCGATCCAGTCGGCGGCAAGGGCGGGCTTGTCTTCGCCTTCGATTTCGACGGTGACCTGGTGCATGAACTGCCACTGTCCGGGGCGCTTCTCCTCGGCCTTGGCGAGGACGAAGCGGCCGCGGACGCGTTTGCCCCCGCGCACCGGCGCGATGAAGCGGACGCGCTCGAAGCCGTAATTGACGGCCATTCGCAGGCCCTCGGGGCGGAGCGTTACGACGGCGGCCATTCGGCTCAGCAGCGACAGAGTGAGGAAGCCGTGGGCGACGGTGCCGCCGAAGGGGGTCCTGGCGGCGGCCTCAGGGTCCACGTGAATGAACTGGTGGTCCTGCGTCACCTCGGCAAAGGCATCGATTGCCGCCTGATCGACGAGCAGCCAGTCGGAGACGCCGATCTCCTGGCCGACGCGGCCTTTGATGTCCTCGATGGTGGCGGTGGGCATTCAGGCCGTCTAGAGCGACGGGGACATGAGACTCAAGCCTCAACAAGACATGTCATGGTGAACGCTACGGCAAGCGCGCACTCCCGAATCCGGCGGCTCCGCCGCGCAGCCGAGCCCGACGTGCTCCGACCGCTCCTGATCGAACGTACCCTGGACTCGGAGCCGCGGCGCAGCGGCGAGAACCGGTGGTCGGGGATCATCGGACGACAAGATGCTGCCCCGCATCCACCAGCAACGTCTCGCCGGTGACCATTCGGGTGGCAGGGTCTAGGAACATCAGGATCGCATCTGCGATATCTTCGCCGGCCGGTGCCTTCCTAAGTGGTGCCGCTGCAGCAACACGGCTGTTAAGCTTCTCAAACTCCAGGTCTCCCAGTCGAGATCTCCACCAGCGCGTGGCAACATAGCCTGGATTTACGGCGTTGACCCTGATCTCCGGCGCGAGGGCTCGCGCAAGCGACTTCGTCATGGTGATGAGAGCACCCTTGCTTGCCGCATAGGCAACCGATGAGCCGTGACCAAAAACTCCGGCAACCGACGCGACGTTCACAACCGAGGCGGCATCGCTCCGCTTGAGGGCTGGAACGCATGCTCGCGTTACTTGAAACGCCCCGACAACGTTGAGGCGGTAGATATCCACGAAATCCTCCGCCACCAGCGCCTCGAGGTCGCGATGTTCGGCAAACTTCGTTTTGCCGGCATTGTTCACCAGCATGTCAATCCGCCCCCACGTCTGCACGGCTGCTGTGGCCAGGCGCCCGGCCTCCTCGTTGTCCCGGATATCTGCCTTCAAAGCGAATGCTTCAGCACCCGTTTCCCTACACGCCTCCGCCACCTTTTCCGCATCTTCAGCGCTTCGAGAATAGTTCACCAGCACCCTAGCGCCACGTCGCGCCAGGGCCACACAGACCGCCGCACCAATTCCCGTACCGCCGCCGGTGACGATCGCAACGCGATTAGCCATATCCCCTTCTGTCATCCATATCTCTCCTGTCTCGCACGCCGCACATATTCGCGATGGGGCAGCCGAGTCAGTGCATACATACAGACTCGCGTAGCTGCGTCCGTCGAAGTTCCTTCGCCGCAAACCCGCGGTCCTGAGGCATTGGGAGGTGGGTGCACTGCCATTTCCCTGCGATGAGCCGCTCGGCTTTTCCTCGACGGCGCGATCGCTGGCCTCCTTGAGTTCACCGCGCTTCGCATGCGTCGGGACGATCGCGAGGAGGACGGTGCCGACGACGTGCCGATCAAGCGATCAACGTTGCGTCAAGTCCATGCAAGGCGGCCTTGAGCATGAGACCTATGCGGCAGCTTGGATCACCCGTCGCGGCACGCGTGTCGGGGCCCGTGCCCTGGCGGAGGACCAGTTAAAGCCGATCCCCTCGTCGCAGATGAACGTGATGCTGAAGCGCTCCTGAAGCCCCTCCCCTTCAGCGGAGGGGTTTATCCGCCGCGCTTCAGCGTCTCTCTTGCAATCACCAGCTGCTGGACCTGGCTGGTGCCCTCGTAGATGCGGAACAGGCGCACGTCGCGGTAGAGGCGCTCGACGCCGTAGTCGGCGATATAACCCGCCCCACCGTAAATCTGCACCGTCCGGTCAGCGACGCGCCCCACCCCTCGCTGGCGAAATACTTCGCAGCCGCGGCTTCCATCGTGATGCTCTCGCCGGCGTCCTTTTGCGCTGCGACTTCGAGGACGAGCGCCTTCGCCGCCATCGTCTCGGTCTTCGAATCCGCGATCATCGCCTGGATGAGCTGGAAGTCGGCGATGGGCTTGCCGAACTGCTTTCTCTCGCTCGCATAAGCGACGGCATCCGCGATCAGCCGCTCGGCAACGCCGACACAGACCGCGGAAATGTGGAGGCGGCCGCGGTCGAGGACTCGCATCGCCACCTTGAACCCCTCCCCTTCCTCCCGAGCCGGTTGGCGGCGGGGACAAGCGCCTCGTCGAAATTGACGTCGCAGACATGGGCGCCTTGCTGGCCCATCTTCTTTTCCGGACTGCCGACGCTGACGCCGGGCAGATCGGCGGGGACGAGGAAGGCCGAGACGCCCTTGGCGGCGGGGCCGCCGGTCCGCGCCATCACCGTGAACAGCGACGCCTTGTCGGCATTGGTGATGAAGCGCTTGGTGCCCGACAGGCGGTAGACGTCGCCGTCGCGGACCGCCTTGGTCGCGACGGACGCGCTGTCGGAGCCCGCGCCCGGCTCTGTCAACGCAAAGCTGGTGATGATCTCGCCGCTTGCGATGCGCGGCAGCCACTCCTGCTTCTGCGCGTCGCCTCGACGTCCATGATGACGGCGTGCTTCAGGTCGATCAGATAGTTGGTGCAATACGCGAAGATCCGCATCCGTCTGCAAGTGGCGCGCCGGGTACGTGATCTCGCGCTGTTTGAACTCGCCCTCGACAGCAAGCTTCGCGGCTGTGACCTTCTCGCGCTTCGAGTGTCCGACCTGATCTCCGCCAGCGCTGTTCGATCACGAGTGATGATCCACCAGCGCAAGACGGGGCGGCCGGTTCAGTTTGAGGTGACGGAGCAAACCAGGCGATCCATTGCCGCTTGGATCGAGGCCAAGCAAATCCAGCCGAAGGATTGGCTGTTTCCCAGCCGCAGCAGGCAAGGGTTCCACCTCACGAGGCGGCAGTATGCCAGGCTCGTTCAAAGATGGGGGGCACTGATCGGCTTGGATCCAGCCGCTTACGGCACGCATATGCCGTGGATGGGGACGATCAGCTTGCGGTTGGCATGATGCGGCTTCTGTTCGGCGGCAAGGAACCGCGGGCCGATAGGAGCGAGCGCAACCGGGCTGCATGGGCATCTCGGGACCGGCGGAAATGGGGTGGGCAGGATCGGCGCGGCTGGCCGAAGCATCCTGGCTGCAAAGGTTACGGAGGAGGCCTACTTAGGGTAAGCGGACCCTCACGTGGTGGCGTTGGTATCCGCCTCGGTGAGCAGGATGGAAATGGCTGTCACTAACTGAGCTGACGCATAGGGCTTCTGAACCACCACGCTCTTCGGCACGCCTAGGACGGGCCATTCGCCAAGTCTTCGGACGAGATTGTCACGCTGGCAGGCCGGATGGGTGAAGGTCCCTCCGATGTGGAGCGGGCTGCGTTTGCGAAGGCGCTGGTTCGTCACGCTGCCATCCAGGAACAAGTTACGGCCGCCACGGCAGAAGCTGGCCGCGCTCTCGCACAGTTCAAAATGGCCGCGCGGGCCAAGGATGCGGGGCAGCGGGTACACCGGACCATCATTGAGGGCCTTGGCGGGGATAGTCGGCTCGAGGATGTTGCCGCTGGCATTCTGAAGTTGCAGCGCGAGGGTGCGGACCCGGGCAAGATCAACAAATTTGCCGCGGAGGGCATCAAGCCGCGCAAATCCGACTATTTCGTGGAGTATTATTACAATGCTCTGCTGTCTGGCGTCTCGACACATGTGGTCAACACGGCCTCGAACCTCGCCACGCAGCTAAGCCAGATTCCGGAGTTCGCAACGGCTGCCGCGATCGGGGGAGTTCGTCGCGCTGCCGGCAAGCTCACGGGGTCTCAAGCTCGCGCCGATGCCGTGCTGATGAGCGAAGTCGGCGCTCGCACCCTCGGGCTGATCCAGGGCGCTAAGGAAGGCGCTGCGGCGTTCGCGAAAGTCATGCGGACGGGTGATCCCACGGACCCGCTGACCAAGTTGGAGCAGCGCCGGCACAAGGTCATTCCGGGTGTTGCGGGCTCGATCATCAGGACTCCCACTCGCCTCCTCATGGCGGAAGATGAGTTCTTCAAAGCTACGGCGAAGCGCTCGGCTCTGGCGGGACTGGCCGTGCGGAAAGCTCGGGGTGAAGGGCTCCGGGGCGAAGCGGCGAAGACCCGCATCGGGGAGCTGATCGCGAACCCCACTGACGACATGATTGAGCAGTCGCGGGATTATGCCCGTTACCTCACGTTCCAGACGCAACTCGGCCGCTTCGGGCAGCGCGTGATTGGTGCGACGGCGGATTATCCCGTTCTCAAGCTCGTTGCTCCTTTCATTCGGACGCCGGTTAACCTCCTCAAGTATGCGGTGGAGCGGACGCCCGGCGTGCAGTTCGCGCTCAAGCGGGTGCGCGATGACTACAAGGCCGGCGGAGCTCGGCGCGACCTCGCTATTGCCAAGTCCATGATGGGCGCTGGTCTGGGTGCGGCGGTGATGATGCACGCGGCCAGCGGTAAGATCACGGGCAGCCCTCCGAAGGACAACGGCAAGCGGGCGATGATGATGGCCGATGGCTGGCAGCCGTATTCAGTCAAGATTGGGGGAAGCTGGTATAGCTACTCTCGGCTTGATCCGTTCGCGACGATCCTGGGCACGGTAGCGGACCTTGCGACCTACGCCAACACGCTAACTGAGAAGCAGCGGGAGAATGCCTACACGGCCATCACTGCGGCCATTGTCGGGCAGCTAGAGTCGAAGACTTGGCTTTCTGGCGTAACCGATCTGTTGCAGGCGCTTGATGATCCGGAACGCTACGCCTCGTCCTATGCCTCCCGGGTTGTCGGGTCTTTCGTGCCAACGGTCTCGGCCCATGCCGCCAAGGCCATTGATCCGGTGGCACGTGAGACAAAGGCCAGCTCCGAGGTGGTGGATTTGTTTCGTATCCCCGAAGCATCGCTGAACGTCATTCGCTCGCGCATCCCCGGCTTGTCGGACGAGCTGCCGGCGCGTGTGGACGTGTGGGGGCAGGACATCACGAACGAAATGGGCGGGGCCGAAGCCTTCGTTTCGCCGTTCTATCGTCGCACTCCGAAGAATGACCCGCTCGCCAAAGAGTTCTTGGACGCAGGGGCCTCGCTCGGCAAGCCGCGGCAAGTCATCTCTGACGGTGAAGGCGGCGAGCGCCGACTGACGCAAACGGAGCATCGCGAGTATCAGCGCCTCGCTGGGCGCTATATCCGCGATGATGTTGCCACGGCTCGGACTGATCCCGAATGGCACGATCTCACTCCAGGCGAGCGCAAGCGGGCGCTCAAGCGGATTACTGCCCGGGCTCGAGAAGATGCCCGCACTGACCTTGGCCTGGAAGGTGATGGCTCCAGCGACATTCCTCCGGGGTTTGTGCCGTTCACCGACATTCCGGAAGGCATGGTGCCCGTCTTTCCGCGATAGCCGCACGGTTGGGTTCAGGATCGGCTTACCTCCCGCTATCATCAAGCTCAGGGCCACTAGGAAAGTCCTTAGCGACCCGTTGCTGACATAGGCGTGGTGCATTAGGGCTAAGCTTCGCCCCCAAATTTGGCGGTAAGGAATTCATGAGCTCAGCTTAGGAGATGAGACAGCCATGGCTCAGGACAGGTTGAATGTGATCCACAGCATGTATGATGCCTTCGGCAATGGTGACATGGATCGGGTGGCGGCGCTGATCGCGGAGACGCACTGGGAAGAGGCAGAGGGAATGCCCTACGGTGGGCGCTACCAAGGCGCTGACGAAATATTCCAGAACGTTTTCGGCCGCATCGTTGCAGACGTGGAAAACTTTAGCGTCCGCCCCGACGAGATTCTGCCGGTCGAGGACGATAGGGTGCTTGGGCTGGGCCGCTACAAGGGCAAAGGGCGCAGTGGTGACCTCGATGTCGCATTTGCCCACCTATGGACCGTCCGAGATGGGAAGAACGTGAAGTTCGTGCAGTATGCCGATACCCACAAATACCGAGAGGCCTGCGCCTTACCCGGTGTGTAGCGTCCGCTTTCCATCTGTGGACGCCCCCATCGGCGCAAGCGGTTTTTGGATGGTATTGGCACATAGATGCCGTCGGGGGGCGTCCACCCCACCGCCCATTCCGGACCTTCTGGCCCCAAGCTTGGAATGTCCGCCAACGACCCGATGCAGACATGGGTGACACGCACGGGACGGCTTCCGGCATCTCGTGCGCTCCGTTGCCAGCGGTGGCGACTACGACCGCACGGCCTTGCGGAGGGCGCGCGCGAGAGCTTCCACGGAATAAGGCTTCCTCAGAAGCGGGAAGCCGAATGTGCCTTCCTTGGCCAAGACCTCGCTGTAGCCGCTCGTCAGGAGCACAGGGAGGCCGGGATGATGCTCTCGGACGGCTTGAGCCAGTTCGAGGCCGCTCATGCCCGGCATCATGACATCGCTGAAAACCACGTCATATTGCAGATCGTCCTTCTCCAGCGCTTCGAGCGCCTCACGACCGCTCCGCACGAGCGTCGTCTCGTGACCCAGATCGTGCAATGTTTCGGTAGAGAACTCACCGACGCGCTCATCGTCCTCCACTACCAGAACCCGCATGCCGTTCTGGGAACCGCTGGCAAAATCGTCCTCACTGCTCTGAGCCGCATCTGAGGCGGACGCGGATCGTGGGAGGTAGATCGAGAAGCTCGCCCCCTCTCCGACCCGGCTCCTCACCTCGACATTGCCACCGGATTGCCGAGCGAAGCCGTAGACCTGACTGAGCCCAAGGCCGGTGCCCCGGCCCACTTCCTTCGTGGTGAAGAATGGCTCGAAAATCTGATCGATTTGCTCGGAGGCTATACCCGCCCCAGTGTCTGACACTGTGATGATGATGAAGTCGCCCGGTCGCCCAGCTTCACCCCGAAGGGTGGGGAGGCTATGCGCTTCAGCTACCGTTACGGCGATGCGGCCTTCCCCTTGCACGGCATCACGAGCGTTGATGAGAAGGTTCATCAACGCCGTCTCGAACTGGTTCACATCAACCCGCGTGAAGAGGCGCTCCTTTCCTTCTGAGAGGGAGATCCTGATTCTCGAACCGAGAAGGGGCCGCACGAGATCGATGACCACGGGCACCTGTGACGAAACGTCTATTGTCTCAGGCTTCAGCGGCTGACGGCGTGCAAAGGCGAGTAGTTGACCCGTGAGGCGCGACGCACGATCCACCGTCTCTGCGATGGCATCGATGTATCGGGCTCGACGCGCGTCTGGCAGTTCACGGTGGCGCATCATATCGACGGCAGATCGTATGATAGTGAGGAGGTTGTTGAAGTCGTGCGCAATGCCGCCCGTCAGTTGTCCCACCGCCTCCATTTTCTGCGACTGTCGTAGTTGCTCCTCAAGCTCCTTGCGCTGGGCGATGTCTCGGCCCGCCGCATAGAACCCGTCCG
>JALYNE010000005.1 GCA_030773375.1 Pseudomonadota bacterium | reverse complement strand
GATCCTTCCGAACTTTACACCGACGTCCTGGTCGAGACCTACTGATGCCCATCGAACTCAAAATGCCCGCTTTGTCCCCCACCATGGAGGAGGGCACGCTTGCCAAGTGGCTGGTGAAGGAAGGGGACAGCGTCACTTCCGGGACCATCCTCGCCGAGATCGAAACCGACAAGGCGACGATGGAATTCGAAGCGGTCGACGAAGGAACGATCGCGAAGATCGTCATCCCGGAGGGTACGGACGAGGTCAAGGTCGGAACTGTGATCGCGCTGCTGGCGGGCGAGGACGAGGATGCGGACGGCGTCGCCGGGGGCGCGCACGCGTCGGCCGTGAACACGCAGCCTGCAGACATCACGGCATCGCCGGCCGAAGATGCCCAGGCGCAGCAGGCAACCTTGAACGCTCGGCCCAAGGCCGGCGAGGCGCCAGCCAGCCTGCGTGTTGAACCTGAAGTCCCCGAAGGGACCGAGATGGTCCGCACCACTGTGCGCGAGGCGCTCCGCGATGCCATGGCCGAGGAGATGCGGAAGGACGATTCCGTCTTCGTGATGGGCGAGGAAGTCGCTGAATATCAGGGCGCTTACAAAGTGACGCAGGGGCTTCTCGACGAGTTCGGGCCGCGCCGCGTGATCGACACGCCGATCACTGAATACGGCTTTGCCGGAGTGGGCACCGGCGCGGCAATGGGAGGGCTGCGCCCGATCATCGAATTCATGACGTTCAACTTCGCCATGCAGGCGATCGACCACATCATCAATTCGGCAGCCAAGACCAATTACATGTCCGGCGGCCAGATGCGGTGCCCGATCGTGTTCCGCGGGCCGAACGGCGCCGCCTCGCGCGTCGGCGCGCAGCACAGCCAGAATTACGGACCGTGGTACGCCAACGTGCCAGGCCTGATCGTGATTTCGCCTTATTCGGCGGCCGACGCCAAGGGGCTTCTCAAGGCCGCGATCCGTTCCCAGGATCCGGTCGTATTTCTCGAAAACGAGCTTCTCTACGGCCAGACGTTCGACGTCCCCAAGCTGGACGATTATGTGCTGCCGATCGGCAAGGCCAGGATCGCGCGCGAAGGGACCGACGTCACGCTGGTCAGCTACTCGATCGGGGTCGGAGTCGCGCTGGATGCCGCCGCTCAGCTCGCCGGGGAGGGGATCGAGGCCGAGGTGATCGACCTTCGCACGCTCCGACCGCTGGACAAGCAAACCGTGCTCCGCAGCCTGGCCAAGACCAATCGCATGGTCTGCGTCGAGGAAGGCTGGCCAGTCTGCTCTATCTCTTCCGAGTTGATGGCCATCGCGATGGAGGATGGCTTCGACGATCTCGATGCGCCGGTGATGCGCGTCACCGATGTCGACGTGCCGTTGCCTTATGCTGCCAATCTCGAGCGAATGGCGCTGATCAAGGTTGGCGACGTGGTCGAGGCGGCAAGGAAGGTCTGCTACCGCTGATCTACGCCGCTCCTCTTGGGGACAGGGCGGATCGAATGCGGGCTCCCGACTGATCAGGGCTGAGCCTGTCGTTCCGATTGTTGCCGCACCTACAGCGCACGCGGGAAGGCCCTGCACGATGAAAGAGCTCGATCCGGATCGAACGCTCGCACTTGCTTACGTCCCGGCCGCGCGCCGCGAAGCGGTCCGCGCGTTGTGGGGCCTCGATGCTGCGCTCGGCGCGGTGCTCGCGGGAGGGCGCGAGCCGCTGATCAGCCGGATCAAGCTCGCCTGGTGGCGCGACTCGCTTCAGAAGCTCGACCATTCGAAGGCGCCTGGGGAGCCGGTGCTCGAGGCCGTCTCGAACGAAATACTTCCGCGCGGCGTTCGTGGCGGCGAACTGTCCGGCCTTGAGGAGGGCTGGTCCGTTCTCCTTAGCGAGGAGCCGCTCACGTCCGCAGATCTCGAGGGCTATGCAACCGCGCGCGGCGCGCTTGTTTTTCGCTATTCCGCTCGTCTGCTCGGCGCCGAACTGACCTCTGCGATGGAGCGAGCGGGCGAGGGCTGGGCCCTGGTTGATCTTGCGCGTCACAGCAATCCTGTGGATGGCCAAGCTGCGGTTGAGGCCGCCCGGCAACGCTTTGGCGGGCTGACTTCAGGCCGCTGGCCATCCGCTCTGCGTCCGCTTGGAATGCTTGCCGCCCTTGCCCGGCGCGATGCGGAGCGCGGGATCGATCAGATCGAGCCGCAGGGTGCGCCGCCTCGCATGTGGGTCATGTTGCGGCACCGTATCACCGGCCGCTGATCCCAGTGGACAATCACCGGCGATGATCTACCCTCCGCAAAACGATTGCAGGAGGGGCGCATGCTTCGGTTCTTCGCAGGCGTTGTTTCGACATTGCTGCTGGTCGCGGCGGGCTTCTTCATCTGGAAAAGCCAGGCCGAAGCCGAGGCGGTGATCCCACCGGCCCCTGAGGCGCGAAGCTATGCGGGCTCTTTTCTCCGGCCGCAGCGCGCCAGCGAGGATCCCCCCGCTGCCTCCGAGAAGACCAAAGAGCAGAAAAGATTCGGCCGTGCCGATAAGGACGATGACGGCCGCATCACCCGCGAGGAGCTGCTTGCTCCGCGGCGCAAGGCGTTCGCAAAGCTCGACACGAACGGCAATGGCAGCCTCAGCTTCGAAGAATGGGCGGTGAAGACGGTCGACAAGTTTTCAGGCGCGGACGCGGACGGCTCCGGCTCGCTCACTCCGGCCGAATATGAAACCACCAGGCCAAAGGCCGCGGCGAAGAAGAAGTGCGCCTGCTGAAGCGGGCGTCGCCAGAAAGATCAAATCGCCTTGGCCAGCTGCGAGTTCTCATTACCGGCGGGCTCGGTCCCCGCCGGCAGCCCCGCAAGCCACTGACCGAAGGCTTCCCTGGCTCGCCCGGTGTAAAGCGCCTTCCGATCCGTCTTTTTGACCTTTCCCACAATCGGCGGGAACAGCCCGAAGTTGACATTCATCGGCTGGTAGCTGTCCGCCTCCGCCCCGCCGGTGATGTGGCCGATCAGGGCCCCAAGCGCGCTGGCCGCTGGTGGAGGGCTGAGCTCCGTCCCAGCGAGCTCGGCTGCGACGAAGCGGCCTGCCAAGAGCCCGATGGCAGCTGATTCGACATAGCCCTCGCAGCCGGTGATCTGCCCGGCAAACCGAATGTGCGGCGCTTTCTTCAGTCTGAGCGTTCGATCGAGGAGCTGCGGGCTGTTGATGAACGTGTTCCGGTGGAGCCCGCCCAGGCGGGCAAACTCGGCGTTTTCGAGGCCCGGAATCGTGCGGAAGAGCCGCACTTGCTCGGCATGCTTGAGCTTGGTCTGGAAGCCGACCATGTTCCAGAGCGTGCCAAGCGCATTGTCCTGCCGGAGCTGCACGACGGCATATGGCCAGCGTCCGGTGCGCGGATCGTCAAGGCCCACCGGCTTCATCGGCCCATAGCGGAGCGTTTCGACACCGCGTTCGGCCATCACCTCGATGGGCATGCAGCCTTCGAAATAGGGCGTGTTTCTTTCCCAGTCGCGGAACTCTGTCTTTTCCCCTTCCAAAAGCGCTTGGTGGAAGGCGAGATACTGCTCCTTGGTCATCGGGCAGTTGATATAATCGTGCCCATTCCCTTTGTCCCAGCGCGAGGCCATCCAGGCGACGTCCATGTCGATGGTCTCGCGGTAGACGATCGGCGCGATCGCATCGAAGAATGCTAATGCGTCGAACCCGGTGGCGGCGCCGATCGAGTCGGCGAGCTTCCTCGCGGTGAGCGGACCGGTTGCCACGATCGTTAGGCCGGAGGAGGGGAGGGCATCGACGCGCTCCCGCACCAGCTCGATATTCGGGTGGCTGAGGATCCGATCCGTCACTGCCGCGGCAAAGCCATCGCGATCTACGGCAAGCGCGGAGCCCGCCGGCACCCGGTGCGCATCGGCGGCAGCCATGATCAAGGAGCCGAGCGCCCGCATTTCCGCATGGAGAAGGCCGACCGCATTGTTCTCGGCATCGTCCGAGCGGAAGCTGTTCGAGCAGACGAGCTCCGCAAGCGCGTCACTTTGATGGGCGGGGGTCATCTCCCCGGCCCCTCGCATCTCGGACACGCGCACCTTCACGCCGGCCTGTGCCAACTGCCATGCGGCTTCCGAGCCGGCGAGCCCGCCGCCGATGATGTGAACTGGATCAGGCATGTGGCGTGCGGACGACGCGTCTCGTCATTCTCCGTCATCCTCCTCATCGACGCGCTCAGCCAGCGTATGCAGCCCAGTTCCGTCATCGACCTGCACAGCTTTGTCGCCCGCTCCCGGGAGATGTGCCAGTTCGTCCGCGACCAGCTCCTCAGCCTCGTTCTCGGGCTCTTCATTCTCGTCGATCCGCGCGGCGGAGACGACATGTTCGCCTTCATTGACGCGGAAGATCGTAACCCCCTGCGTGTTGCGCCCCGCGATGCGGATGTCGCCCACTGTTGTCCGGATCAGCTTCGCCTGATCGGTGACCAGCATCAGTTGCTCGCCGTTATGCGCGGGGAAGCTCGCGACCACGCAGCCGTTCCGGGCGGATGTCTCGATGTTGGTGATGCCCTGGCCGCCGCGGTTGGTCCGGCGATATTCGTAAGCTGAGGTGCGCTTGCCATAGCCGTTGGCGGTTACGGTCAGGATGAACTCTTCGGCATCTGCGAACTGCTTCATCCGCTCGGGCGGCAGGGTCGGCTCGTTCTCATTGTCCTTCCAAGGCGCCGCGCGGAGATAAGCGTCCCGCTCCTCCGTCGTCGCCGGAAACCGCTTCAAAATGGACAGCGAAATGACTTCGTCGCCCTTACGCAGGGTGATGCCGCGAACACCGGTGGAGGTGCGGCTTTGAAACTCGCGCACGTCGGTCGCGCAGAAACGGATCGCCCTTCCTTCCCTCGTGGCAAGAAGAACGTCGTCCTCTTCGGTGAGGAGAGCAACGCCGATCAGCCGGTCGGTTGCGTCTTCGTCGAACCGCATCGCGAACTTCCCGTTCGAGGGGATGTTGGCGAACGAATCCATGCTGTTCCGGCGAACGCCGCCATGCGCGGTGGCGAAGATGACATGGAGGTTCTTCCACTCTGCTTCGTCCTCCGGCAACGGCAGCACGGTCGAAATCGTCTCACCATCCGCCAGCGGCAGGAGGTTCACCATCGGGCGGCCACGCGCCTGGGGCGCTCCTTCGGGCAAGCGCCAAACCTTGAGGCGGTAGACCTTGCCATGTGTGGAGAAGAACAGGACCGGCGTGTGCGTCGAGGTGACGAACAGGTGCGTCACTGCATCCTCTTCCTTCGTCGCCATCCCGGCGCGTCCCTTGCCGCCGCGCTTCTGGGCCCGGAAAGTTTCAAGGGGCGTGCGCTTGATGTAACCGCCCAAGGTGACGGTGACGACCATGTCCTCGCGCTCGATCAGATCCTCGTCGTCGATGCCCTCCGCAGCCGGCGCGATCTCGGTCATCCGCGGCGTGGCGAAATTGGCCGCAATCTCGTCGAACTCCTCGCGCATCACTTCGTAGAGGCGCCGGCGATTGCCGAGGATTTCGAGCAGTTCGCCGATCGAGGCCGCCAGTTCGCGAAGCTCCCCGCCGATTTCGTCGCGGCCAAGCCCCGTCAGTCGGTGCAGACGAAGTTCCAGGATCGCGCGAACCTGCGCGTCGGAAAGACGGTAGGTCTCACCATCCACATGATGCTCGACCGCTTCGACGAGGGCGATATAGGGCGCGATCTCCGCCACTGGCCAATCGCGGGCGAGCAGTGATGCGCGCGCTTCCGCGGGAGAGGCGGAGGCGCGGATGATGCGGACCACTTCATCGAGGTTCGTGACCGCGATAACCAGACCAAGCAAGATGTGCGCACGATCGCGGGCTTTGGCGAGTTCGAACTTGGCACGGCGCGTGATCACTTCCTCGCGGAATTTGACGAACGCTTCGATGATATCGCGCAGGTTCAACGTCTCGGGCCGGCCGCCGCGGATCGCCAGCATATTCGCCGGGAAGCTGGACTGGGCGGGCGTGTGCCTCCAAAGCTGGTTGAGAACGACGTCGGGGGTCGCGTCACGCTTCAACTCGACCACCACGCGGACGCCCTCGCGGTTCGATTCGTCCCGGATGTCGGAGACGCCCTCGATGCGCTTGTCCTTGGCGGCCTCGGCGATCTTTTCGACCAGACCATTCTTCCCGACCTGATAGGGAATCGAGGTAAGGACGATCGACCTCCGCTCGCCTCGGCCTTCCTCCACCTTGTGGCGGGCACGCATGATGATCGACCCGCGCCCGGTGTGATAGGCGCTACGGGCGCCGGCCTGCCCCAGGATAAGCGGCGCGGTCGGGAAATCGGGCCCGGGGACGATCTCGACCAGTTCTTCGATCGTGATGCCGGGATTGTCGATATAGGCTTTGCAGGCCGCGATCACCTCGCCCAGATTGTGCGGCGGGATGTTGGTCGCCATGCCGACGGCAATGCCGCCGGCGCCGTTGACGAGCAGGTTCGGGAAGCGCGCGGGAAGCACCTGCGGCTCCATGCGCGAGCCGTCATAGTTCGGTGTGAAGTCGACAGTATCCTTGTCGAGGTCATCGAGCAGGGTCATGGCCACCCGTGCGAGCCGCGCCTCCGTGTAGCGCATCGAGGCGGGCGGATCGGGATCCATCGAGCCGAAGTTTCCCTGGCCGTCGATCAGCGTCACCCGCATTGCCCAGTCCTGGGCGAGCCGCGCGAGCGCGTCGTAGATCGAGGCGTCGCCGTGCGGGTGATAGTTGCCCATGACGTCGCCGACGATCTTGGCGGACTTGCGGTAGGGACGCCCCGGGATGAACCCGCCTTCCTGGCACGCAAAGAGGATGCGGCGGTGGACCGGCTTCAGGCCATCCCGCACGTCCGGCAGCGCCCGGCTGACGATCACCGACATTGCGTAATCGAGATAGGACGCCTTCATCTCGTCGACGATGGAGACAGGCGAGATGTCACTGTTTTCGATGGTCGGCGGTGCGCTGGCCAATGTGGTATCCTGATTATCGTGGGGCGCCGCGGGCGCAGTGCGCGGACCCTAGCGGATGGATGTCGGCAGCGCCACCCCCGCGCGCACGCGCACGCGCACACGTGCTCGCACGCGCGCGAGCCGGGAGTTGCAAATCACGTTCTGCTGAAGCGCCAGCGCTGCCTGTCGGAGTTTTCCGGATCAAAAGCATAGCCGTCGCTGTTGAAGCCCTTGAGCGCCTCCGGATCGTCCAGCCTGTGCTCGCAAATGTAACGGGCCATCATGCCCCGCGCGCGCTTGGCAGCGAAGGTGTTGAAGCGGAGGCCGTTTGGGCCTTGTTCGCGAAAGTCGACCTCGATGATCCCGATCTCTTTCGCGAGCTGCCCCTCGACCGCGTTCCAATATTCCTTGCTGGCGAGATTGACGATTGTGCGGCTGCCGCTCGCCTCGACATCGTCCCGCAGCCTGGCGGCAATGCGGCCGGCCCAGTAAGCATAAAGGTCACCGCGCTTGGGCGCCCACTTCGTCCCCATTTCCAGCCGATAGGGACGGATCGCGTCGAGCGGCCGCAGAAGACCGTACAGCCCCGAAAGGATGCGCAGATGATCCTGCGCAAAGAGAATCGCTTCTTCATCGATGCTGTGCACTTCGAAGCCGGCATAAACGTCGCCGGCAAAGGCATAGATTGCGGGGCGCTCCGGGAGCTCGGCAAAGCTCCTGAAGCGCTCGGCGTTGAGCTTGGCAAGGCTGTCGGAGATGTGCATCAGCTCGGCGAGCTTCTTTGCCGACATCTTGGCAGCCGCCGCAGCGAGCGAGCGCGCATCCTCTTCGAAGGCAGGGGGGGTGGGCTCGAGCGGGGGCAAAGGCCGCTTGTAATCAAGGGTCTTGGCAGGTGAAATGACGGCAATCATGGCGGCGGGTTAGTGATCGGCTCTCCTGCCGTCAAACTGCCACTCGCGCCGCCGGATTTTGCTTCCAGTACGGTAGCTTGCGGTTCAACGAGGGTTCAGCGCGCAAGCGCTAGAAAGGCCCGGCGATTGGCGATAGAAGCCCGGCTTCTTTCCCGGGTCGAGCAAGGTTCGGCGGGGCGAGCCAACAGGAGGCAATCTTATGAGGTCCGTTTCGACAATCGCCATTGGCGTGGCGATAGCGCTCGGCAGCGCGGCAGCGATCGGCACGCCGGCCGAGGCGCAGCGGCAACAAGCTGAAACCTCACCGCTGACCAAGCAGGAGCGCACCGCGCTGGGCGCGTTGCAAACCGCGCTTGAAGCGAGGAACTATGCGGCGGCGTCGACTGCGCTCAGCGCCGCTCAGTCGGCCGCGCGCAGCGGCTATGCGCGTTATCTTGCCTCGGCACTTCAGCTTAGGCTCGGGATCGAGACCGGGAATGTCGGCCTCCAGAGCACTGCAATCGACGCGATGATCGGCAGCGGGGCCGCGCCGGCTGCCGAGTTGCCGCAGCTTCATCGCAATCAGGCGGCGCTGCTTCAAGCAGCGGGCAAGCGCGAAGAAGCAGAAGCGGCACTGGCACGTTATATCGAAGTTGCTCCCGCAGACGCCGAGGCGCTCGTGGCCTTGTCTCAGATCAAGGTCGATCGAAAGAAGGTGCAGGAAGCTCTGCCCCTGCTGTCGCGCGCGATCGCGGTCCGCAAGGCGGCTGGCCAGCCGGTGCCGGAAAGCTGGTACCGGCGCGGCGCGGGCCTGGCTTTGATGCACCAGATGGCCCCGCAGGCGCTCCCGTTCGTCCGCGAACTGGCGGCGGCCTATCCATCAGCGATCAACTGGCGCGATGCGATGCTTGTGTACCGGGATGCGGCAAGGCCCGACGCCGAAGCCATGCTTGACGCATGGCGTCTCGCACGCGCGGCCAAAGCGCTTGCCGGTGAACGGGATTATCTTCAGTTCGCGCAAGCATTGAACACCGCCGGCCTTGCTGCTGAATCGAAGACGGTGCTCGAAGAAGGCGTCAGTGCGCGGATGGTGAACCCGGCAAAAGCGACCTTCAAAGACTTGATCGCCTCGTCGAACAAAAAAGCGAATGCCGACCGCGCGGGGCTGAATGCGCGTCAGACGGCGGCAATGGCCGCTGCGACAGGAACGGCCGCAGCGAGCGCGGCCGACGCCTTTCTCGCGGCTGGTGACTATGCCAAGGCTGCCACGCTTTATCGGGCCGCGCTCCAGAAGGGGGGAGTTGATCCGAACGTGATGAATACCCGACTCGGCATCGCGCTGGCCTCCGCAGGCCAGAGAGCGGAAGCTGAGGCAGCTTTTCGCGCCGTGACCGGCACACGTGCCGAGCTGGCATCATTGTGGATCGCTCTGGTCGCGCAGCGCGCCTGACGTTCAACAACGCCAAAATACGCTTCAACAGGAGAAGATGAGATGAAGTCCATTTCCACTCTCGCCATCGCTGTTTCATTGCTTGCCGGCGGCGCGATGGTTGCGACTCCCGCGGCTGCCCAGAAAAACAAGAAGCAGGCGGAACAGTCGCAGGAACCCAAGCAGACGCTCAGCAAGGAAGAGCGCGCGACGCTCGTCCCGCTTCAAACTGCGATCAACGCGAACGATTTCGCGACTGCCGCGACCCTGCTCCCAGCGGCGCAGGCCGCTGCCAAGGGCGCCGACGCGCGCTACATCCTGGCCGGTCTCCAGCTCAAGATCGCCACCGCAAACAAAGACGAAGCCGCGCAAGCTGCGGCTATTGAAGCGCTGCTCGCCAGCGGCCGCGTTGCGGCCCAGGACCAGACGCGGCTCTACAGCGCTCTTGGTGGTCTTTACACCAATCTGAAGAGGCCGGAGCAGGCGGCAGCGGCCTTGCAGAAGCTCGGTGAGCTCGATCCGAACAGCACCGCGCCGGTTCTCGCGCTCGCCGAGACGCGTGCGAGGGAGAACAAGCCTGCCGAAGCGATTGCGCTCATCGATCGCGCGATCGGGCTTGCCAAAGCCAATGGGCAGCCGGTCCCCGAGAGCTGGTACCGACGCGCGCTGAAATTCGCCTATGAAGCCAAACTCCCCGCTCAGACGCTGAGGACGAGCCAGGCACTGGTCGCTGCTTACCCGACCCCGGACAATTGGCGCGACGCTCTGACGATCTACCGTCGTCAGGCCAAGCTCGACAAACCGATGGAGACCGACGTTCTGCGTCTGATGCGCGCCGCCAAAGCGCTGCAGGGGGACGCGGATTTCTACACGCTCGCCAGCCACCTCAACGAAGCGGGTCTGCCGGGCGAGAGCAAAGCAGTGATGGACGAAGGCGCGCGAGCCAAGCTGATCAACGCCAACAAGGATTATTTCCGGGCGCTGATGAGCGCGACTGCGGGACGCGTCGCTGATGATCGCGCTTCGCTCCCGGGCCTTGAGGCCAAGGCGAAGGCTGCTCCCAACGGCAAGCTCGCGCTCAGCACCGCCGATGCTTTCTTCGGCTATGGCGACTATGCCAAGTCGGCGGAGCTTTACCGCACCGCGTTGCAAAAGGGTTCAGTCGACGCGAACCTTGCCAATAGCCGGCTTGGCATGGCTCTGGCGATGGCCGGCCGGAAGGCAGAGGCCGAGGCGGCACTCAAGGCGGTCTCGGGTCCCCGCGCTACGCTCGCGCAGTTCTGGATGCTGCTGCTTTCGCAGCGCGCCTGAGCCGCTCCTCAAAGAGAAGGGCGCCGGTCTTCCCGGCGCCCTTTTTTTGTCTTTCGCCAGCAGGTTTCACGTCCCAAATTGCTACGGCCGTTTATTGGCTCTTCCGAAGCGAAGCCCGGAGCGTTAACGATTGCAAAGGCGGAGCTTGAACCGCTTCACGAATGGCGGATCGGGGACAGACGTGCGCTTCGACGATAGAATCGCAACGGTGATGGCGCTTCCGGTTGCGCACCCGTCCGCCCGCGCTGCGAAGTGGCGCCAGCTCGTCGACCTCCTCGCCCAGCGCCGGGACGAGGGGCCGAGCGAAGAGGTGGAAGCGGCGCTGAAATGGCTGGCTGAGCATCGCGCGGAGCTGGACCTTGCCACCCGCCAGAGGATCGCGCAGTCGCTCACCGGGCGGGCGGTTTCACCGCTTCTGTTCGGCTTTTTCGCCGATGACCTGCCCGCGGTGGCCGCGCCGCTGATTGCCGGCGCTCGCATGAGTTCCGGCCAGTGGCTGGCGATCCTTCCCCGCCTCTCGCAGACCACCCGCGCGCTGCTTCGCAACCGGCGCGACCTCGATCCGGCAATCAAGCAGGCGCTGGCGAGCTTCGGGGCCAGCGACCTCGGCATTGCCGGCACGATCGACGAGACTGCAGCCAAAGCGGGGGTCCGCGGCGTTGCCGAACGGGGTGAAGCGCAGATCCGGGATCTGGTCGCCCGCATCGAGGCCTTCCGCAAGCAGCGGGCCGGGAGCGGCGCTGAAACGCCGGCCATAGTTGATACGTGCGGGCCGATCGATGGCTTTCGCTGGGAGGCGGGCTCGGACGGCGTGATCCTTTGGGTGGAAGGCGCGCCTCGCGGGCCGCTCGTGGGTCAGACGATCGCAGCGATCGCGGGGCGGGAGCAATTCGGCGTGGATGGCCAGGCGGCGGGTGCGTTCGAAAAGAGAGCCCCGTTCCGTGATGCCCGCTTCAGCGTCGCCGGTAGCGGCGCGGCGTCAGGCGATTGGCGGATATCGGGCGTGCCGTTTTTCGATCCGCATTCGGGCTCGTTCCTCGGCTATCGTGGGAGCGCGCGCCGGCCGCGCCTCGATGAAGTGGCGCTCGCTCAGCCGCCGGAGCCGGCCGCGCGGGGTATCTTCGGCAACCATCTCCCCGCCGACTCGCTTCGCCAGTTGATTCACGAACTGCGCACGCCGTTGAACGCGATCGTCGGGTTCGCGGAGATGATCGACGGCCAGTATATGGGCCCGGCGGGGCAGGGATATCGTTCCCGCGCCGCCGAGATCATGGAGCAAGCGGGCAGGCTTTTGTCCGCGGTCGACGATCTCGACACCGCCGCCCGCATCGAGACTCGCCGTCTGACGCTCGATGAAAGCTCCGTCGATGCAGTGGGGCTCCTTTGGCGCCTTCACCAAGCCTATGAGCGCGTTGCCCAGCAGCGCGGTGCGCGGCTCGCCCTCGACGTTGCAAATGGCCTTCCCGCGGCCAAAGCGGAAGCGCCCGCCGCCGAGCGGATGTTCGCCCGAATGCTGGCTGCCACGATCGGGCTGGCTGAGGATGGTGAGACAATCCTTGCGAGCATGACCTTGGGCCGGCTCGGCGCCCAGACGATGCTCTGGCTCGCAATCGATCGGCCCAGCGCCATTCAGGGCCTGGAAGAGACGGTCTTGCTGGATCCGGGCTATGGGCCTGACGGCGACTGGCCTGCCGCCCCCGCACTCGGGCTTGGTTTTTCGCTGCGTCTCGTGCGCAACCTGGCCGAGGCGGTCGGCGGGGCGCTGCACATCGAGCCGCAGCGCTTCTCCCTTTACCTTCCCCCTGTAGAGGTCCCCGAGCTGTCGACCGGCCAAGGAAGCTGAAGCTTATGGATGGCGGCTTCAGCGCCGGGAGCGCCGAGTTCGGCCGGCTGGATCGGGCGCCGCATCCAGCTGACTATCTTCGGTTCCCCGAAGATTTCGGCAGGCGTTTCATGGTCTTCGTCGACACGGAGGAAGAGTTCGACTGGTCGAAGCCGCAGAGCCGGGACCAGCGTTCGACGACCCACGTCAAGTCGATCCCGGATGCGCACAGAAGGTTTCGCGATCACGGCGCCCATCCGGTCTACCTCGTCGACCATCCGATCGCGACGGACCCCTTTTCCGTCGAGATCTTCAAGGCGCTCCAGGATGCGGGCGAGTGCACGATCGGAACGCAGCTTCACCCCTGGGTGAACCCCCCGTTCGAGGAAGAGGTCAACCGCACCAATACGTTTTCGGGCAACCTGCCGGCCGCGCTCGAAAGGGCGAAGCTCGAGAACCTCACGAACACGATCGAACAAGCGTTCGGCCGGCGTCCGATCATCTACCGCGCCGGGCGCTATGGCGTCGGCCCGAACAGCGCCCGTCACCTGGTCGAGCTTGGCTACACCATCGACGTCTCCGTACGCGCCATGTTCGATTATAGCGACGAAAGGGGGCCCAACTTTTCAGGCATCCGGCCCTTGCCCTACCGGCTGCGTCCTTCGGGCCTCCTCGAACTGCCGTTGTCGGCCGCCTATCTCGGCGTAGCGCGGGCGATCGGGCCGAAGCTGTTCCCGCTGACCGGCAAGGTTCCGCGTCTGCGGGGCGTGCTCGCGCGCACGGGCCTCCTCAACCGGGTGCCGCTGACGCCCGAGGGGGCACCGCTCAAGGAGGCGCTTGAGGCGGTCGAGCGGCTGCTCGACGATGGCCAGCAGATCATCTCCATGTCCTACCATTCTCCGTCGGTGGAACCAGGCCACACGCCGTTCGTGCGCGACGAGGCGGATCTTCGTGACTTCTACGCCTGGTGGGACGGAGTCTTCGGCCTGCTCGCCCGCCGCGGGGTGGCATCAGCGTCGGTGGACGACGTCCTTGCCGCCGCAAAGCGCGCCCGCCCTCTTGGCCGCTGAGCCTCGGCTCCTCAGGGAGAAGGCTTCGCCTTGCCAAAACGTGCGGCGCTCCGCTATCGCTCACGCGGCCGGTGATCCGGGCCTGTAGCTCAACGGTAGAGCCGGCCGCTCATAACGGCTAGGTTGGGGGTTCGAATCCCTCCGGGCCCACCACTTCCGATCAGGAGTGGTATTTTGATCGAGTGACGATTGCCCGGCAGCGCCGTCTCCTTTATCGGGGTGGCCGTCGGGGAGTAGCGCAGCCTGGTAGCGCATCTGCTTTGGGAGCAGAGGGTCGCAGGTTCGAATCCTGTCTCCCCGACCATCCACTAGTTGTCTATCGTTTTCAGGAGCTTGTCAGCCTTCGGCCCGCAGCTCTAGACAGTTTCTTTACAGTCGCGGGACTTCCGGAGGGAGCCCTCGCCGCTTTGCTTGCGCCGATCCTTCCGAAGCGGCAACCTACCGCCACTGTGATAGCTGAACCCCCCGAGCCGAATCAGGGCGCTCAAGAGGCGATGGCTTGGGAGCGAGGCTGCCAGTCCGACCCAGTGAGAAACCACTTCGTCGTCCCGTCTCTGGTCCAGCTTCTTGCGCAGGAGATGCCCCTTAGAATTTTGGATATCGGTGCCGGGACGGCATACATCCCAAGGGCGGCGGACAGGCAGATGAGCTACCGAGCTCAGTGGACTGTGCTTGATACGAACGCTGATCGGATGGAGTTGGCGCGGGCACTCAAGCCTCCCGGTATGCGGCTGGACGTGCTTGAGGCAGATATCAGGAATGCGATGCCACCCGGGCAGCCGTTCGACGCAGTGCTGCTCACGTTCACGCTGCTTGAATTCAACGAACATGAAGTCGTCTTGCAGAACGCGGCGGATCAAGTCGCACCCGGCGGACTTTTGATTCTGGCACTACCTGACGTGTGGCGAGATGCCCTTCAATGCGCCCATCATGGTGGGACCGCAGAGGCGCTCCTTGAGGGATCGGTGGAAATCCCGAAGGTCGACAAATTTACGGGCAAGGCATATCCGTTCCACGCACATCGTCCTGAGAAGGTAATCGCAACCATACTGCAACGTGGCTTCCATTTAGAGAGGCTAGAGCGAGGGGGGCCGATCGGCGAGGCGTTTCTGTTGACGTTCCGGCGACGCGCCGAGCCGGTGACGGCGCCGGAGCTGAAAAGTGTTTAAGGTGAACGCGTATCTAGGTTTAGCGGAGCGAGCTATTCGGCACGCGCGTCGCCCACTCACCCCGCAAGAGATGCTCACGGTCGCGGCATCGGAAGGCTTCCTACCGGGCCACCTTTTCGGTGCTACGATGCACAAAACTCTCACAGCACGGCTTTCGGAACACATTCGACGCGAAAGTGCTGGGTCCCGTTTTTTCCGCACAGCCCCTGGCACGTACTTCCTCCACTCTTTGGCAGTCGAGCCCGACATTCCCGATGCGTACAAGAAGGTGCACGTAGGGCATCTTAGATCGAAGTCCATTCGCAAGGAGAACGTGCTGGTAGCACCTCGCGAGAAGCTGCAAGAGTTCATCTATGGCGACTATGTTCCATACAACGAAGACGAGTTTCAGGAGATTTATCGATCCTGCTGCATGTTTGTCGACCGCGCTGAGGCAGAAGAAGATAACTCTTTAAAGCAGTTTGTGACTTTCACTTTGGTTTTCCACGGTCAAAAGATTCTCACATACAGACGCGGCAAGTTTACTACGACCAGCGACCTGCTTAAGGGGCAGCTAAGCGTTGGGTTTGGAGGACACGTCAATGATGCTGATTTTACCTTATTCTCCAGAGGTGGAAACGCCTTTAGAGCGAACGCCGCTCGCGAGCTTAAGGAGGAACTGTTCCTTGACGAGGCCTACCAAAAGCTGGAAGACGCCGCTGGTAGGACGAGAATACTCGGCTATGTTAACGTAGACGATAGCGCCGATGCACAGCATCATATCGCCGTGCTGGTTGCTTTCAAACACAAGAACGACTCCCTCCCGAAAAAGGGGGAGCTTTCCATCAATCAACTGAGCTGGCTGGACCTCCGCAACAGAAAGAACGACCTTTCCGATTTTGATCTCTGGTCAGAGATGATTCTGCGCAATTTATACGAAGGCAGGATAGAGATTCCTGCGAGCGACTGCCATGACCACTAACAGGAAGCCCCCCGACGGCCCATCGGAGCTACAAATCGCGTTAGATAACCGTGCTTTTGAAATACAATTGTTTTGGCAGAGGTCTAACTACTTTTTGGTTCTCATGACCGCGCTCGGGGTTGGCGTGTTTACAATCAAAGACTCGTTTTTTGCATTCTTAATCTCTGTGTTTGCTTCCGTTAGCTCGTTCTACTGGTACAGAACCAATTTGGGGTCAAAGTTCTGGCAAGAGAGCTGGGAGGTTGAGGTGATTGAGCTTGCCAGGCAGATGAAGATAAAATCCTTCGAGAGACCAACGGAGGAAATTGTGCAACAAGTTGAAACGTCTTTAGGAATCGGATGGTCGCCGGCCGGCAAATCTTGGATTCGAAAGTATATCGACAAACAGGTCATAAAGAAGCACTCGGTAAGCTACTATATGATCATCCTTTCGTTGACCTCGACCGTTTTGTGGTCCGTTGTTTCCCTGGCCTATGGTGTGGCGCTGGCGAAGACGGTACTTGCCGCTGAAACAAAGGTGCGCGCTACGCAAGGACCGCCTTCGGCGAACGGGCCTAAGTCGCGAGAAGCTTCTGAGGAAGCGCCGAAAGCCGCTTCTCAACCCTCTGAGTCGCAGCCCGTGATACACCGTACGCCTTCGCCAAATCCGCTAGCGAAGCCCCCTCAGAGCGGCGATCACCAGTTGCTCATCCTCCGAAAGGGCAGACGGGCGCCCCAGCGTCTTCCCGGTTGCCTTAGCGGGCCGTAAACCAGCTTGGGTGCGTTCAATAAGAAGACCGCGTTTGAACTCAGCAACGGCGGCGATGCTGTCACTCGATTGATGCGGCGCTTCAATATCTACGTTTCAGAGCAGCTTCTGCTTCGACCTTCGAATGATTTCCGCGACAATGCTCTCGACGGAGCATTTCTCTCGGTTCAAAAAATAGGTGATCAAACTGATTGCTTTCCGGGTCTAGGCCGGCGAGATGGCATACGCTTTCAAAGTCCGCGCCAGATTCTCGAAACCATGCGAGCCCGCTAGAAAAACCGCGCAAATCTGCGACTTCCTATGTCAAGAGGCATCTTGAATTCCCGTCCTGTCTCCCCGACCATTTTCAAAATTGCGGTTCCTGTTGGCTGTTAGCACGACCGCTATAGCAACGGCCTAGCCTCTCGGTTCTCCGCTCCGGACTGAGGCTGTGCAAGCCGAAGGCGTCGATGCGTTCGTACTGTCGCCGCGGCATCGGCCAATATGGTAAGCTCACCGCCTGCCTCGCCTGCGTCGTTAGGCCGCGCTGTCCGCCCGATGAGCGCAAACCCGTGGAACGCTGGAAGCCGGCCTGATGCCGGCCAGATCCGCGAATTTCTCTGTGTAAACTTGAGGTTACGTGCTAGGTTGTAACGGAAATCACCAGCCAGATGGGGGATGTATGCGTATTCTTCGGGGTTTTGCCGGGTCGTCTTTGCTCGCGCTCGCCGCAGGCACGGCGGCGGCACAGGTGACGACAGCCGGCACGAACCGGTCGGACGTTCAGGACAATGGCCGCGACAACAAAGCGCAGGTGGAGAATGGCGCGCCCGGGAACGAGCGGAATTCTTCACTCATCATTTTCACCGGCAACAACAACCGGGCAACGGTAAGCCAGTTTGGGCAAGATAATCCGGTGACGACTCGCCAGCAGGGTGAGAGCAACAACAGCATCATCCGGCAGCTCGGCTTTCGCAATTCGGTGACGGTTGTTCAGGTGGGGGACGGCAACGCCAGCAGCGTCGAGCAATTTATCGATCCGCGGATCGCCTTATACGGCGACCGGGCAGTTTCCGTTCAACAGAACGGCAGTGCCAATCAGTCATCGGTGATCCAGGTGCACTTTTTGAACAGCGCGACTGTTGTTCAAAACTCCAACGGCGCTGCCAGCACGATCTTTCAATATAGCGCTGGAAACGTTGCGAGGGTCACGATCAACGGGGGCTCCCCCGATGCATCGAACCGCAGCCACATCGAGCAAACCCGTATCGATCCGGTTGTGACGAACAGTTCCGCCACTGTTGAGCTGACGGGCGGTTTGAACCTCAGCTACCTTTACCAGATCGGTGCTAACAACGTTGCCCAGCACAGCGTCTCCGGCGGCGGCAACATAGTAGTCGGAAAGTCCTACGGTAATGCCCTTCAGAGTTTCGTGTTCCAGGAGGGATTCAGGAATATAGCCACCCTTAGTCAGTCGTTTGGAGACAGGAACTCCAGTAGGATAGAGCAGCGGAATACCGAATCCGGTGCCGAAGGAGGCGACCGCCAGGTTTATGTCGTGCAAGGCGGCAGCGACAATTCGTCAACTGTGCTCCAGCGCTTCTCCGCGAACACCGTTGTCGTGAATCAGAGCGGCTCGGCGACCGCGAGCAGCGTCAACCAGAACGGCCATGGCAATATGGCGCGGGCGAACCTCTTCGACAGCAGTCTTGATGCACCAAACAGAAGCACCATCACGCAGGAACACAGCCTCTTTCGCATTTTTGACACGCGGCATCTCGCCGACGTCACCATCCGCGGCCTGGGCAACGAGAGCAGCATCAGCCAAACGCACGTGCGTCACGTCGCGCTTGTCGACATGGCGGGTGGCGGCGTCGGCACGGATGAAGCTGGCCGCCGGCGGGGCAACAGCGTGGGCATCGTGCAGAACCACCTGATGCCGAACTCCCCCGGCACGGTCGGCCTGGCGGGCCACACAGCGCGAGTCCAGGTCGGCGTTCTGCAGGGCGGCGGCGTAGGCACTGTCACTTCGATCGAGCAGCGAGGGCAGCATGCGAACATCGGCAACGACGCGATCGTGAGGCAGGACGGAGTAAGCGACCGTATTTCCGTTCTTCAATCGTTGAGATTTTCGCAGGTGGAAGGGGGTGCGGTTGCCAATATTGCTGCCCGTGGCCTGTTGAACCAAATCGCGCTCAACCAGTTTGGTCGCAACTTTGCGTTCCTGACGCAGGGCTTCGGCCGTGAAAGCACGTTGACCGCAACTCAGTACGACAGCGGCGGTTCGAGATTTGACTTCGACTTCCGGGGCGGGCGGGGCAATAATAGCCTGAAGGCATCACAGAACGGCGATCGAAACAGCGTCCGCGTCTTTCAGGAGGGAACCGATAACGGGGCCATGGTTTGGCAGAAAGTAGGGTCGTCCGACAATTCTATTTCGATCAATCAAGGTGCCCTGGTGCGCTTGACCCCAATCGATGGTTTTGCATGTGACCCCAGGTGCCAGTTCGCCAGCAATGCCGTCGCTTCAGTTATCCAGTCCGGCCGATTCAACAGCGCATCGTCGACGCAATATGAGTCCGGCTCCAGAGCCACGATCGAACAGAACGGGACGGGGAGCAGCACGCTTCCGAACATCGCAAGGATAACCCAATTTTCCGTTGGCGCCGAAGCATCGATCCTTCAGGCCGCTGGTGTCGGCCCTTCGCAAGCCGGAGATCCCGCAAGCGGAGCTCCCGGTGATCCCAACTACTTCGCCGGCGGCGCCCGCTCCGCCGAAGCGCGGATTCGGCAGGGTTTTGGCGCGCTGTCTGCTCGGATTGAACAGAGGGGCCGCGGGCAATTCGCTGTCATCGATCAGAGCGGCGCCAACACCGCCTCTATCCTGCAAGACGTCAACGCAACCAACGCGACGGCTGTTATCACCCAAAGCGGCTCGGGCAACTTCTACACCGTGGTCCAAACGCAGGCGGGCCAGTATATCAACGTCTCGCAAACGGGTACCAACAACAGCATCACCGACGTGGTCTCGCGTCCCTGATGAACAGCCGGTCGAGCGCCGGCTGGCCCACTGACGGAGCCGAGGCGGGGGCTGGTTCGAGCCTCTCGGGCCAACCGAGTTGAAGCTCCGTTTCCCGCTTTGGCATCTGGATGTCCTGTCATAGGCCACTCCGAGCCTTCAGAGATCGCGGCCGGCGCGAGGCTTCGGTGGCATAGCGAGCCGCAGAAGCAATGTCGCCCTCCGAGCACGACCGTTGGATTGGCGGGCGTGATAAACTGAGGCATCATCGACGCGAGGAGATCGCCGATGAACATAGAGCCCACAACTGAACTGACGGTGCTTGGCTGGTCGGTGGTGTTGCTTGTGCACATCGCGATCCAGGGATGCCTCGTCTTGCCGAAGCGTGGCTTGGCGTGGAACGGAGGCGCGCGATGAAGGGCAGCCGCCGCTCGGCAAGTATGCCGGGCGTGCGCAACGCGCGCTCGACAACTACAAGGAAACCTCCCCGCGTTCATCGGCTTGTTCTAGGGCCTGTACGCAATTGACGTGATCGGGCGCTGTGATTCAAGCTGCTGGGAGCTTGGATCATGGCGGCTCATTTCTGGCTGAGTGACGTGGAGTGGGCGGCAATCGAGCCGCACTCCAGACCCTAGCTCCAGGCGTCCGCCGCCTGCCTAAGCAGCGTCGACCGGCCTGTAGAAGAGAATGATCCGGCGACGATATTCAGGGCTGAATTCCGGCTCGTCGTTGGCTTGGAAGCGAGGCGCCTTGGTGAGCTCCTCCTTCGTGATGTCCAGTCTATATCCACCCTTCTCCTCGTCATAATCGAGGAGGGGCCAGGGGAGCGGGAACAGCGTCGCGCCGAAGCCGAAGGTGCCGCCGAAGCTCATCACAGCATAGGCCACCCGGCCGGTATATTTGTCGACCATGAAGTTGTCGATCGTGCCGATTCTGGTGCCGTTGCGGTCCACCACCGGAGTGCCCTCGACCTTCTTCGACGATATCAGGCGCAGATTTTCATCGGTTTCGAGCCGAAGCTCGAATTCGTCCTGCTGCTCCTCTCCGCCGACGTACTTCCGAGCTGCAACCGCCGCGCCGGCCGCGACGGCCGCCGCGCCCAGCCCAATGCCGATCTTGTTCCAGTTCCAGGGCCCCTTCAGGCTATCCTTGATCGTGTCGAGCCGACTGTCGCCTGAAGCGGAGTGCTGATGACCCTCTAGATCATGCTTACGCTCCACCTGTCGCGTATCCATCTGTCTCCTCCTCCAAGATTAGCTCGTGAACAGAAAAACCGAGAAGGGCCCAGACGGGTTCCAGAATCGCCGGTGAGGCTCCCGTGGGCTCGGTCGAAATTAGCCGCTGAACCTGTCGCATCCAGCCGCGGTTTCCTATAGGCTTGGGGCATGGATTACCGCGACCGGCTGATAAGATGGATGCGTGAAGAGCGCGAAAGCCTCGAGCGGCAGATCGAGCTGTTCTCCTCAGGGGACGCGCAGCTACGCGAGAAGAGGAACGGCAAGATGGTCGACGTCACGGGGGCGATCTTGGTCGAATTGGCCAGAAGGCTTGCCGAGCTACAATCTTTCATCGACGAGTTTGAAGGGCGGATTGACGCCTGAAGTCTGATCCGCAGAGAAGCGACAGCGATGCCCTGGCACAGGCCATTTATGATCCGAAAGGTGGCAACCGCCGGTTGAGGAAGAGCGCCCCCGCGGACGAGCCCCCACCGAGCTGAGAGCAGGTGTGCTGAATTTTGCCGCTCGCGTTCGGGCGAGCAGTTCTTTGGAGCCCAAGATGAAATCGATCCTGCTCTACGTGGCCAACGACAGGGGAATGGAGGCTCGGGTGGAAGCTGCCCTTTCTGTCGCCCATAGCTACAAAGGCCACGTCAACTGCCTCCATGTAACTCCCCACGACTTCATTCTGACCGGAGATCCTCTCGGCAGCGCAACCACTATGCCGGTCGAGCCTGAGGACATACGGCGGCGGGAAGACGAACTGCGGCACGGAATAGAAGAGCGGTTCGGGCGTGAGGGCATATCTTGGGAGTGGCGTGCGCTAAGCGGCATGCCCCAGCAGATGATTGCAGAGCAGTCTCGGTTGGCAGACTTGATCGTCATGAACTTGCCAGGGGCGGCCGGCGCGCTTGCGGACCCGCCCGCGTCGATGACTGGCACTGTTGCCATTCACGCTCGAGCGCCGGTGCTGGCAGTGCCAGTAGACAAAGGGCATGTAAAGCTGGTCGGTCCGGTACTTGTGGCATGGAACGGGTCACAGGAATGCGCACACGCCCTTCGCCTCGCTCTCCCGATGCTCAGCCTGGCATCCGTGGTTCACATCGTAACGATCAGCGACAACCCAATCGATTTTCCTCCTGCTGAGGCTTCCCGCTATCTGGCCCTGCATGACATCGTTTCTCAGATCCACGAGTGGCCCCCGAGCGGGAACTCAGTCGCCGACGCGCTGCTTGATGCCGCGGCGAGCTTGCAGTGTGGCTATATCCTGATGGGCGCCTACGGTCGCCCTCGGTTTCTGGAGGCGGTCTTCGGCGGGGTCAGCCGGGATCTCCTGCATGGTTCGACGCCGCTCGTCCTCGCCCACTGATCAATGACCATCCTGGAGCAGGCACCAGCCAACGCAAGGAAGAGATTCCTGATCCGCGGGAATTGATGACGGCCGCTCACAGGCTGTTCCAGCGCCGCGCCACACCAGCAGGAAACCTCCTCCTTCTTTGTCTTTGTCACCCTCTTCCACACGCGGCTTGGCAGGAGCTATAATCGAGGGCGCAGCTATTTCTTTGTCTTCGTCTTGGTTTTGGGCTGTTGCCCCTTGGTCTGATCTTGTCCCAGGGCTGAGGCGGCGAACGCCATGATTTGCTTTGCGGTCGGTTTGATTCGCTTGGCGAGAACGTCTGCCGCGATGGTCGAAGAGCTGGCGCCATCCACACGGGCCTTGTCTGCTCGCGCTTCTGACGATGCGCCCGTGCCGCGGGCACGCCCGGCTGGAACCGGAACTGCCGAACTTCCGAAGCGTTTATTCAGGGTAGCCAAGAGCTATGAAGAACCGCCGGAATGGCGGGCACTGGGAACGCCTCAGCTTCATGGCTGGGGCGTTCCTGTTTTGGGAGCTTTGTCTCGCGAAGGAGACCTTCCATGACCAATGAGGAGCTACCTCCGTATTACGACGAAATAGTCGACCGTGCACACGAGTTGATCTCCTCGCGCCGGGTTGAAGGAACTCCGGTCTACAATCCGCAGGGTGAGAAGCTCGGCACCGTCCATTCGGTGATGATCGAGAAACGGCGCGGCCAGGTCGCATATGCCGTGCTCTCGTTCGGCGGGTTTCTCGGCATCGGCACCGACGTCCATCCTGTTCCATGGGAGATCCTGACATACGACGTGGACCGGGACGGTTATGTGCTCGACCTGACGCGCGAGCAGCTCGAAAAAGCACCAGCCTTCACGCTCGACAGCGCCGACCGGCCCCGCCGGCGCTCCGAAGACGAGCTGGTTTACAGCTATTATGGTGTGCTTCCTCCGTGAGGAGGCGTCCCATAGCGTGCGAGAGGCAGATCGGGAGAAGCGGCTTTCCGAACGGTGAGTGTCATTAGCGCAAAGGACGATCGGGGTGAGCGAGGGAGTAGGTTCAACGACAACAGCGATCGCTGAGTGGGCGCTTGGGTTGGCCACCATAGGCGCTCTGCTGGAAGCCGGCGTGATCGGCGAGCCCGTCGCGAAACGGATCGCCACCCTCATGGAAGAACATGCCGACCGGTATGCGCAAGATGGCCATGTGGCAGACGCTGGCGAGGTCCGGGCCTGCGCCCGCAGGCTTCGTGAGCTGCTGGGAGCAGAATAGCAAAGGAGGTCGTCATGACGTGCTCGAGATTAGTTCTCATCATGGGGTGCGCTGCCAGCGCCGGTATTGGGAGCGCTTGCCAGGACACTCAGAGCGCCGCTCCCGGGGAGCTTTCAGCAGAGGCAAACGCTTCCAATGATCTCCAGCCGGCTCCCGCACCAGCAACAGCTCAGAATGCAAGCGATCCTGCGGCAATGCGAGAAGCTCCCGCCGATATGACGCCGGTTGACCCGATCGTGGCACCTGCTGCAAACGAAGATGATCGGCCCGACAGCAGGGCAGCTGAAACACCTGGTGAGAAGTCTCCAACCCCGCAGATGGCACCTGACGGTGCCTCATCAACGCCGCCACATCTGGCGAGGAGAACAGCTCCACCTCCTCCGGTACCGCCAATGAGAGATTATGGGGAACATGAAGCGGCTAATGTCCAGGGTCCGGAACGGTAATGAGTTGCGGTGACGCTCAGGCGACATCGGCTTCCTGCAGGGCGCCGACGGCGATTACCCCCTGAAAGCGCTTCAGGCCGATCTCGAGGAGGTGCGCGTCGCCGGCGAGCGGATCCGCAACGACCCGACGACGATGGACTTGCCCGTGGGCGAAACTCGCTGGGCGCAGGCCAACCCGGTTGCCACCACCGCGCTCATCAACCTCACCATGGGCGCGTCCGACCCGGGCGGATCCGGCCACGGCCCGATGCCGATCCACGCGCAGCTGCGCTATTTCGATCCCGTGGCCCGCCGAGCCGGCCTGCCGGAGGATGTGGCAGCTCTGGTCTCGAAAATAGAACCGCGCCGCGTGGTCGTGACGCTCGTCAACGTCAATCCGCTCAAATTCCGCATCGTCACGGTGCAGAGCGGTGCCTATGGCGAGCACCAGTTGACGAGCGTGCAGGCCGGTGCTGCGCCGACTATGCGGGTCGCTGGCAACACATTTGAGGTCGGGCTGGCGCCGGGGGCAGGGGAGACGCTGACGATCGGTCTTGAGCGCCATGGGAATCAGCCAAGCCTTGCCTTCCCTTGGGACCGCTGATCAACCGAACCTCGTGCGAGGCAAGCCGCCCGATGCCTCCTGGTTCAAGTCGCCGCCGGGCTAAGATCCTGCTGCACGAGGGCCATCGGGCGCCGGTAAAGCTCATCGCCCCCGATCAAGCGGGCGCTGTGGACAGGGTCGGGGGCAACACCATCCCCAGGGAAATAGCCGATGCGATCGGAGCGGACACGCGTGCCGCGGTACCCGTCGTAGAGATCCGCAAGCGCCTCCAGACTTCGCTTCAGCCGCGCATAGGCCGCATCCGGCGTGTGCTGAATCCAGGGTGAGGCCGCTAGCAGTACTGCGCCGGTGCGGCCGCAAACCGCCTCCAGGATCCCGACCGCATCCTTGAACTCGGCGCAGGCCGCCTCCCGTGTAAACTTGGCAGGTTCGAGCGCGCCGCCGGCAGCGAAGTGGAAGAGGAGGTCGCACGGGATGCTCGTGAGGAGCCGTGCGGTGGCCTGCGACCACATTCGTGCGCTCACCAGCAACGATATCGGTGCCGATGACCGTGTGTCCGTCTGCCTTGAGCCGGCTTGCGGTCGCCGATCCGACGCGGCCACTGGATCCCGTGATGACGACGTTCATGGTTGGCGTTCAGTCTTGCGGTGGCCGATGCGGAAGGTGTCTACTCAAGACGTTGCTTGGTAGTGGGTCAGTTTGAATTCGCCTCTGCCAAATAATTTAGTATCGTGGCATATAAGCGGAATGAAGCGAGACACCTACGGAAGCATGCCCGATCCCGATGGAGGCTTTGCAGTCATCCGACTCCGGAATGGAAAGTACAGGCGCGTGGAGCTGTATACCAGCCGACGCGAAGCCGATGAAGCCGCCGCTCGGTTGGATGCACAGGCTCTCCAAGATTGGCGTGACGCAAATGGCTAAGTCGCCGTTGCGCTCCACATGATGTATTACAACTTTGTGCGCATCCATAAGGCGCTCCGAGTGACGCCTGCCATGGCCGCTGGCGTGGCCGATCGGCTTTGGGACATTGCGGATATTGCGAAGCTTGTAGAAGATGCCGAGGTCAAACCCGCAAAGCGGGGACCTTACAAGAAGCGGGCCGTCTGATATATCGGCTGCCGGGGAGGGTTGGCGATGAAGAATACGCTTAGAACCGTTTGGGGATGGTATCTGGTGCCAGGATTTCTGCTGGGCGGAGTCAAATTTTTCAGCGTGTTCACTTGGTTTTTCTTTTCTCCTGTTGCCGCTTTCCTAGGGCTCTCGGAAAGCTCGCCGAGCTTCATCGTTGCTGCCGGAACCCTTATGTCTGGCTTCGTCGGTGCTGCGTTGGCAACGATCGCTTGGCCTCTATCCGTTTGGGGGATTCTGAGTGGGCAAGCGAGCCTCACTGAAATGCTATTCTACCCTTGGGTAACGTAGCGGTTTTCAAACTGACCCACTACCCGTTGCTTGACCAATCAGGCGGCTTCGGCCTGACCGATCGGAGCTCAAGGCATATAAGAGAGGAGTTCGTTGACGCGTCGCTCCGCGTCGGCGAGCGCTCGATCGACCGGTTTCTGGCCGCTGACCGCAGCCCCGAGTTCCTCGCCGACGATCCCCTCGATCGGCCCTTGGCGCCGTACGTAGCCCGGGAGCGGCGATCCCGTTCGAGCCAGCGGCGCGATGTCCTGTCGGTGGGGCAGCGCCTTGAACTCGGCACTGTTCACCACCGCCTCGAAGGCGGGCAGGTGCCCGGTCCGGGTCCAGTCGAAATTGTGCTGCGCCATGAAGCGGAGAACGCGCGCAAGCGCGGCGCGCTGTTCGGGCGTACGCTCCCGCTTCGGCATCACCCAGGCGTGGCCGTCGACGAAGCCCGCCTCGCGGCCCCAAAGCCGCGGGTAGGGGAGAACAGCGTAGCTTCGGTAAAGCGGCCGGCCCGGGGCTTGCGCGTCCTGTTCGAAGCCTCCGATCATCCAGGTTCCGGTCGGGAAAACCCCGCCCTCACCATTGATGAAGCTCGCAATGGCGGCCGGATTGTCCTGGTTCCCGCTGCTCAGTCGTTCTTCGTTCAATCTGCGGAAAAGCTCCACGGCGCGCTTGGCTTCGGGAGTGCGCAGCCTGATGTGATCTGGATCCGGGAACATCACGGCATTCTGCGCCAGCATGTAGGTGTAGAAGTTCCGGACGTGCGTTGCCGGATCGTTGACTTGCGACTGGATCAGATAAGGCTTGCCCGTGGCCTGCTTGAACCGGCGCGCATGGGCGAGAAGCTCTTCTGCCGACCGTGGAAGGATCGGCTTGCCGCCCCGCATCAAGCCAGCCTGTTCGAAGAGCTTGGTGTTGATGTGGAACAGCCCGCCCACCGTGTCCCACGGCAGACCATAGATCCTGCCGTTCTTGGTGACGCCCCGCCGCGCTGCAGCCGTGAATTCTTCCGGTCGGATGCCTGCCTGCGCCAGGATAGCCTCCATCGGCTCCAGCAGGCCGCGCGAGGCATAATCGGACATTACGCCTTGATGCATCGTGACCAGGTCGGGCGGGTCTCCAGCCGCAACTTGCGCGGTGAGCTGGGCATAGCCTGGCCATGCAACAACGTTGACATCGACCTTTACATCCCGGTTTCGGGCACGGAAGCGGTTGAAAAGCGCGGTGACGATGCCGCACTCTCCCTCCGCTTTCGAGACGTCGGTGGACCGCCCGTAGACAGCACCGCACTCGCCGAAGAAGCGCTGCACGTCGAGCTCGGTCCGGCGGTCTTCCGGCGCGCAGGCGGCGGCGGAGAGCGCCGCGAAAGCGAGAAGAGCGCGGCGGATCATCGCACGGAGGCGCCGGCCATGGCGCGGACGATCTGCTTCTGGAAGATGATGTAGACGATCAGGATCGGGAGGGACGCGAACACCGCCTGTGCCATCAAAAAGCCGAGGCCGCTGGTCTGCGCATAGTTCATCTGGGCCGAGGCAAGGCCGACGGTGAGGGTGAACATCTCGCTGCGGGTGGCGGAGATGAGCGGCCACCAATAGCTGTTCCACGAGGCGAGAAAAGTGAATACGCCGAGCGTCGCCTGGGCAGGAAGGGTGAGTGGCAGGAGCACCTTCCAGAACAGAGTCAACCGGGAGGCACCGTCGAGCATCGCCGCTTCATCGAGCTCTTTCGGGATCCCCTTGAAATACTGGGTCATGAAGAAAACGCCGAACGGCCCGACCAGGCCTGGAAGGATGAGACCGGGATAGCTGTTGTGGAGGCCCAGCCGCGCGAAGAGCTGGTGCTGAGGAAGAATGACGGCTTGCTCGGGGATCGCCAGGCCGAGCAGCACGAACGCGAACAGCGTGCGCCGAAACGGGAATTCGAGGCGGGCGAACGCATAGCCAGCAAGCGAGCAGAGGGTAAGAACTCCAAGCGTGGTGCCGCCTGAGACGATGATGCTGTTGAGGAGCCACTGGACGAGCGAGGAGCCTTGAAGGATGGCTCGGTAATTTTCCAGCGTGTAGGGGGCGGAGAAAGCGGCTCCGCTGTCACGCATCAGCTCTGCATTGGCCTTCAATGACAGGAGCAGCGTCCACAGCAGAGGGGCGGCCATCATTGCGGCGCCGATCCCGACGCCGATCCAGGCGCCGAGCGACATTCCGGAGCGGTTGGCGCCCACCGCCACCGGTTAGCCTTCCCACCGCCGGGTTGCGGTGATGTATTGAACAAGTGTCACGGCGAGGACGAGCATGAACAGCACTTCCGCAGCAGCCGCCGCATAACCGAGTTCCCAGCGGGCGAACGACATTTCATAGATGAGCAGGACAACGGACCGGGAGGCACCGCTCGGCCCGCCGGCTGTGAGAAGCTGGGCCTGCCCGAAAAGCTGCAGCTGTGCCGCTGTCTGAAGCATGATCACGAGCAGCAGGGTGCGCCGGAGGGACGGCAGCGTCACACGCCAGAAGGTGGTCCAGCGGCCCGCGCGGTCGAGCGCAGCCGCTTCGTAAATCTCCTCCGGGATCTGCTGCAGGCCGGCCAGGAACAGCATCATCGGCAGGCCAAGCGACCACCAGATCGTGGTGATGGCGAGCGCCGGGATGGTGAGATCCGGGTCGCTGAGGAATGGGATTGGCTCTCGCCCGCCGGCCTCGAGCATTTCCGCGATGAGGCCGGCGTCGGGCGTCAGGATGAAGCGCCAGATCAAGGTCACGATCGTGACGGACAGCACCGAGGAGGAGAAGAACAGGCCGCGAAACCAAGCGGCCGAGCGGCTCCTCCTGTTGAGCGCAAGCGCAAGCGCGAGTGTGATGGCGGTGAGCGGTGGGACGATGAGAAGAGTGAGCTTGAAGGTGTTGATGAGCGCCTGGTGGAAGACGGGATCGCCCACAAGACGAACGTAGTTTTCCAGACCCACAAACGTCCGCGCGCCGAACAGATCCGCCCGGTGGAAGCTGATGACCACGCCGGCCAACAGGGGATAGATCAGGATGAAAACGTAGAGCAGGAGAAAAGGAGCGACGAAGGCCAGTCCCTCAAACCGAGCCCGCCGTCCTCCAATGCTCATCGCGACCGCCTCATGCGGCGGGCGCTGCGTGGTAGCCGACGCCGTCGGGGCCGAACAAGTGGGCGTCCGCCCCTTCGATCCTGAGACCCACCGTCTCGCCCATGCGGACGCGGCTGTTGCCCTCGTCCTCGGCAGTGATCGAGAGCCCGTCGGAAAGGCGGGCATAGAGGAAAGTGCGGTCGCCGAGCCGTTCGACCAGTTCCA